>DASYJZ010000777.1:0-25055 GCA_035995965.1 Longimicrobium sp.
GATCCCAGACCGGAGCCGACCTGTGGGCACTTTGTATGAAGGCAATGGCATCATTTCCATTCCTTCTATTTCTTCTTCATGGCGATCCCTTACATGGGCGTTGAGCAGCTGCTCACTGAACGCCTCAAATGCATGCCGGCCCAGCGACGACAGGAGCAGTTTAGTAAGCTGCGCGTCCATTGGAATGTCTCGTAAGAGGAAAAATCTTGTAGGCCGCAACAAGATCCCGCCCTCAGTTTGTTAACACGCGGCGAGTGGTGCAAGCGTTGGCTGCACGGTCCGGTAGCAAGCAAGCATCAGTGAGAATCCAATTAATGTGCGGTTGAACCTGGCAGCCGGGGGTGCCGAATCACGGGATGTCGATATGAAGGCGCGCCAAGGGCGTGATCGTACATCCCGATTTCCGTGCGGAGGTGCGCGCCTCATATCGCGGCTTCGGCACGAGCGCGCGCGGCACCGCGTCCCATTTCGAACACCCTGCTTTCCTGCGGGCGGCTGATTGAGCAGCCTTGTGACCATGCGGCGATGACCTCTCCAGCGAATCTCAGCAAGATTTCAGCGATTCTAGGTCCGGCGCGCCCCGCGAAAAACCAAGATGGCATCAGGGATCGAGCGGCCGACGCCGTCTTCGTCCCCTGATCCTCCGCAGACAGAGCTCCGCTTTCAGCCGTAAGTGGGGATCGCTCTCGTCAGAGGGATGGATTGGGTGGCGAGCACCCCGGGGGAGGTCGTTGTAGGTCGCTCTGCCTCTAACCGAAACTCAAGCATGCAGATCCTGCTTAACGGGCTGATCTCCGGGATCGCGATTGCCATGATGGGCCTGGCTTTCACGGTCGTCTATCTGCCGACGCGCGTATTCTACGTCGCGATTGCCGGCGGGTTTGCAGCCGCGCCATTCCTGGTCCTTGCCCTGATGGGCGCGGGATGGCCGGTCACGTTGGCTCTCATCTGCGCAGCAGCCGCCGTCGCCGCATTCTCCTTGGCCACCGAGATCAGCCTTCACAGCAGGCTCGAAGCGCGCGGCGCGTCACCGGCGGTACATCTCATGGCATCGCTGGGCCTGTACATCATCGTCATCCAACTCCTGTCGCTGACATGGGGGAGTGACGCCAAGGCGCTCCGGGTAGGACGGAGCAGGATGGTGGAGATCGGCACGGTGACTCTTTCCTCCGGCCAGTTGGCTATCGCGGTCGGCGGCGCTGTTGCGCTGGCGGCTTTCTTTGGCTGGCTGAACCGCAGCCGCGCTGGGCTCACACTGCGGGCGCTCGCGGACAATCCCGACACGCTTGCGTTATTGGGCTACAACACGTCCCGGTTGCGGCGAGTGGCGTTCGGCCTCTCGGGAGCGATGGCGGGGATCAGCGCTCTCCTCGTGGCGTCCGACACCGGGTTTTCGGCGCACGGGGGACTTCCCGCACTCCTCTTCGGGGTGGTGGCCGCGGTCCTTGGCGGGCGGCATTCCTTTGTGGGACCCCTCCTGGGCGGGCTGCTGCTGGGGATTGTTCGGACCGGCGCAGGATGGACGGTATCCGCCCGGTGGCAGGACGCAGTCGTCTTCGCGCTCCTGGCGGCGTTTCTCCTGTTGCGCCCGGAGGGTATCACCGGCCGCCGTTTGCGCGCCGACGCGGCGTATTGAGGCCACAATGTACGCCTGGCACCTGCTGCTCCTGCTGTCTTTTTACATGGCCCTGGCGCTCAGCCTGAATCTGGTGATCGGGTACCTCGGCCAGTTCAGCCTCGGCCACGCGGTCTACGCGCTGGCGGGTGCATACGCATACGCGTTCGCGACAATCGAGTGGGAGGCGAGCTTTGTAACCGGTCTGGGCCTCGCGCTCTGCATCGGCGCTGCCGGGAGCCTGCTTCTTTCCATTCCAGCGCGGCGGCTCGGGGGCGACCAGTTCATGATGGCGTCGCTCGCGGTGCACATGCTCCTTTTCACAGCAGCCTATAACTGGTGGTCGCCCGGGGCGCCGTACGGCAGTTGGGCGAACCTCACCAACGGTCCGTTCGGCGTCTCGGGGATCCCACCGGCTACCCTCCCCGGTGTGGGGATGCTAAGCCCGACCGGCACCGCGGCGGCCGCGGCGATCTTCACGCTCGGGCTGCTTGTGGTTCTGGCGCTGCTCCTCCGCTCGCCTTGGGGGCGACTGCTGCGCGCGCTCCGCGACGACGAGCTCGCCGCACGTGCTCTGGGCAAGAACGCCGGCGCCGCCAAACTCCGGGTCTTCGCGGTGGCATGCTCGGCCGCAGCCGGTGCGGGTGCTGTCTTCGCAGCGTACATGAGCTATGTGGATCCGAACCTCGCCACGCTCGACGAGGCCGTGCTGCTGGTGGCGATGGTCGTTGTAGGCGGGGCGGGTAATCTGCGTGGCCCGATCGTCGGCTCATTTCTTCTGGTGCTGATCCCCGAGGCACTCCGCACGGTGGGGGTCACCTCGGCTACCGCGGCAAGCCTGCGGCTGGTGGCGTTCGGTGCCCTGCTCATCCTCTTCATGTTCCTCAGGCCCTCGGGCTTGGCAGGCGACTATGCGCTGGACCGATGACGCTCCTGCGGCCGCAACTGCAACGGCTACGGAACGCGCGCCTGAAGAGGTGCCGGCCGTGAGCGCGCCTCCGGTGGTCCTGCGGGTTCGCGGGCTCTCGAAGTCCTTTGGCGGGCTCCGCGTGTTGAACGGTGTTTCGTTCGAACTTCGTCGAGGCGAGGTGGTGCTCCTCCGGGGAGGGAATGGGTCTGGAAAGACCACTCTGTTGAACACTTTGACGGGCCTGCTCCACCCCGACGCCGGAAGTATCGAAGTCTTCACCGAGGCCGGCACTGCCGCTCTTCGGAGCGGCCACTCGCCGGAGGCAATGGCGTCACTCGGCGTTGGACGGAGCTGGCAAGAGGTGCGGCTTTTTCCCCACCACACTCTCGAAGAGAACGTGACGTTGGCGCACCCGGCGCAGCTCGGGGAACGGATCCGCAACCTGTTCCTGCGGCGAGGAGACGTAGCCGCGCAGGAACGAGCTGTCCGGTCTGAAGCCCGCAAGCGGCTTGCATTGCTGGGCTTGGCTGATCGCGCAGACGACATGGGGAGCCGCGTCTCACTCGGGCAGTCCAAACGTGTAGCCATCCTGCGCGCCGTAGAGGCCGGGGCGGAGGTGCTCTTCCTGGACGAGCCGCTCTCGGGCCTGGATGCCGAAGGAATTCGCGGCGTGCTCGGCTTCATGCGGGAGTTGGTCGCCTCGAAGCGGCTGACGGTCGTGATCGTGGAGCACGAGTTCAACGTGCCCCCCTTGCTTCCGATCGTGGATCGCATCTGCACGTTGGAGAGGGGACATCTGCGGGAATCTCCTTCACCTGCGGTGGACGCCCCCAGCGAGGGTGCGTTGCTGGCGTGGCTGCGCGACACGGCAGGAGGAGCTGGTCCCGTGAAGGCGGAGGGCCTTCCTGGCGGCGCCACGCTGCTGCGCATCGCGGGACGGCAGGGTGCAGCAGATGCCGTCCTGGAGGTGCGCAACATCACCGTCCGCCGGGGGCGGCGTACCCTGTTCACGGATGCCGGCGGGCTCTCATTCACGCTGCGCCGAGGCGAGCTCGCGGTCCTGCAGGCGCCGAACGGGTGGGGGAAGACCTCGCTGCTGGACGCGGTGGTCGGGCGACTCGCGTTCTCGGGCACGGTCCATCTGGGCGGCGCGCTTCTGAATGCGGCGCCGGTGTGGCACCGGACCCGCCTGATCTCGTACCTGCGCGCCGGCGAGGCACTCTTCCCCACCCTCACAGCCCGTGAGGCACTCGCCCTTGCGGGGCGGAGCGATGAAGCGTTCCCCGCCTCCCTCGCGGACCGCGGGATTTCGGAGCTCAGCGGTGGAGAGCGCCAGAGGCTCGCGCTACTGTGCGCGAGCCGTACTCCCTCGGCCCCGCTCAGCTTCTACGACGAGCCGTTCCTCTCGCTTGACGCTGACGGACTGCAACTGCTCCGCGACCTCATGCGCGCAGCGCTGCGGGAGTCGGCTGTGCTGATCGCGTTGCCTTCCACTCCTTCCTTGTGAGGCCGGACATGAGAAACACTGCCCCTCTCCGCCGAGCGGGCCGCCGACTGCCCGCACTCTTCCTCTTCGCCGCGGTCATCGCCTCGTTTGGTGGCTGCGAGCGACGGGAGCCTGCCGAGCAGACGCCAGCCGCTCAGTCGTCCGACTCCGGGGTCCGGAGTACAACGGCTGCGGTGACCGTCCCGGCCATACTTCCGCTCACCGGACCCTCGGCCGACCTGGGACAGTCGGTAGCGAACGGGATGCGGCTGGCAGCCGAGGATCTGAACAGGGGACGTCCCTCGGCGGCGTTCAACCTGCGGATCGACGACAGTAAGGGGAAGCCCACCGACGCCGTGACCGCATACCGCGCCTCCCCGCCGTCCGGTAACGCCCGTGCGGTGTTGAGCTGGATGAGCTCGGTGGGGAACGCGCTCGCGCCGGTAGCACTGCGCGACAGCGTGGCCCTCTTCGTGGGCGCAGCGCTCCCCAGCCTCTCGAGCCCCACAGGGCTGGTCGTGCGCGCGTGGCCCCGCGCCCAGCACATCGGCGAGCGGATGGGCGAGTATGCGTCCTCGCAGAACCTTCAGAGGGTTGCTATCCTCTACATCGACGACGAATACGGCCGCTCCGTGGCCGACGCATTCGCCAGCGTGGTTCAGCGTGGCGGAATCTCCGTGGTGGCCCGCGAGCCTCTCGCTGTCGGGGCCACGGACTTCCGCGTGAGCTTGGAACGGGTTAAGCGGATGAACCCGCGGGGAATCTACATGCCGGCGTACGGAGCCGTATACGTGAGCGGCCTCAAGCAAATCCGCGAGATCCTGGGCGACTCCGTGGTGGTAATGGCGGACCTGCCGCTGCTGAGCGCCTTCACGCTTCCTCAATTTGGAGACGAGCTCGAAAATGTGGTGGTAACGGCTACTGCGCTGGATGTCCGCCCCTACCAGACGGCCGCGGCGCGGGAGTTCGCCGAGCGGTACCGCGCGCGCTTTGGGCGCGACGCCGATTTCAATTCGGGTCTCGGCTACATGATGTTCTCCATTGCGGCGCAGGCGACGGCCGCATCGGACGGCAGCGGCCACGGGGTGGCTGCCTACATCTCACGGACGGGGACCTTCGACGGCCCGCTGGGCCCCATCCGCTATGACGCCCGCAACGATTGCGACGTGCCGATGCAGATCGCGCAGTTTCGCGGTGGAAGGCTGCAGCCTCTCACGCCGTTGCGGCGCGCCGACGGAGAAGGTGTCCCCGGCGCGACGAACCCGCCGCGCTGAGCGGCGCCAAGGGCCGATTGGCCGGACCTGAAGGTCGCCGGCCTCTCGCATGATTATCCACCCATATTGGCGCTCCGCTGTCACGAGCGGCGGAGCGGGGTTTTCGAATGATCGATATGACGAGCACTGCGGGCGTCGCGGATGCCCTTGGAGAGGCGCGCGCCCTGCTGAACCGAGAGGCCGACGACGCGCTGCTGAGACACCAGTGGCTGCGCCGGAAGCCGGCGGACTACACCTTTAATGTCAAGTACTACGGTGGCGAGAGCGCCGGATGGGAAGAGGCTGCACGACGCGCGGCTGAGGACTTGGTGCGCGCTGGGGACTACACGCTTTACCTGCACTATCCGTTCTGCCGCTATCTCTGCCGCTTCTGTCACTACGCGGTGAAGGTCGCGCCAGCTCACGGGAAACCGGACGACACGCCGTGGCTCGGGCGGCTGGTGCAGAACCTGGGAATGCTGCAGTCAGGGATCGAGGCGCTTGGAGAATGTGGCATTTCAAGCGCATATTTGGGCGGCGGCACCCCCAGTCTGCTCGCGCCGGCCACGCTGCGCCAGCTTACGGGTCTCGTCAGCGGAATTGCCAGAAAGCGCCCTTTCGAGTTCACGATTGAATCCACCCCGGACTCGATCACCCCGTCCACCGCTTCCGCCTTGGCCGACGCGGGCTGTACCCGGATCAGTACCGGTGTGCAGATTCTTGACGATGAACGGTTGGAGTATTTCGGAAGGGGGCATCGCTCGGCTCAGGCGCTGGCTGCGGTCGAGACACTCCTGAGGACGCCCGTCATGGTCAACGTCGACCTCATGTACGCACTTCCAGGAGTGGCGACGGAAAAATTCATGGACGACGTTCTGCGCATCTCGGAATTACGGCCGCATAGCATCACTCTGTACCGGCTGCGGCTCGGGCGAAGCGACGAGCGGTCCGCCGCCCTCCTCACCGAGTACCGTCGCGATCCGTCCCGCTTTCCCAATCAGCGGGAGGTCCTCCTGCAGATTGTGGCGGCTCGCCGGATGCTTGCCGCGCTGGGGTACCGCGAGGGGCCGCTGGGGTGGTTCTGGCTTCCCGGTGGAGAGTCGCAGTGCTATCGCGACCGCTGGCTTCGACAGGTGCCGCTAATCGGGGTCGGGATGGGGGCGTACTCGTACGGAAGCTCCTGGCAATGGGCGAACCAGCGGGATCTGGCCGGCTGGTCGGAAAGCGTGAACCGGGCGCAACTCCCCGTGGCCTCTGTGGTCGTGCTCTCACCGGAAGAGGCGGAGCTCCGCCGCGCCGCGCTTCGGCTACGGTACGATGGGCGACTCCCGCTGACCGGCGTGTCGGACGAGCTGCTGCGGAGCGCGGTGACGCTGGTGGAGAGCGGATTAGCCTATCGTGTGGGAGATGAGGCGATTCTCACCGAGTTGGGGAGCGCATTCGTCGATGAGATCATAGACCATTTCTTCCAGCGCGGGAACTCGGCCCCACCGGACTGAACGTGCTCGTCGTCACGGTCGAAGGCCGGGCCATGCACCCGCAGGTACTCACGTGCCACCGATGCGGTACATCGTCTTCGGAGACTTCATGACCGCCTTTGACGAGACGTCACATCTCCCTGCCATCCTGCAGGTCTGCCTCGAGTGCCGGAACGGAATTCTGGCCGACGCGCGGGATCTCGATGCACGGGAGCTCGAATATTCGAATTCCATTCGCGAGTACCTTGCCCCGGTCCTGGATGACGGCGGCACAATTTACCGGCGGGCCTCACTCAACGAAGAAATCTCGCCTCCTGCACCTGGGAGCGAGCGGAAACGGCTGGGAGACCGCCTTGCTCCCCTGGCGAAGGGACTCTGGAATTTCTTGCAGGAGACCACGGTCGACTGCGATTGCCCCGATCACGAAAATCCGGGCCCGTGGCTGACGTTCGTCATTGTTGACCAGGCGGACGTGTTCCAGTTGGGATGGGGTGACGCGGCCGATCCGCGGTACATCTTTCACAGCTTCGGGATTGTCGACAGTGAAGATCCACGAGATTGGTACGCGTTCCTCGACGAGCAGCAGGAGGGCGCTCCGGAGAAAACCTTCATCCTCTCCAGTCTTTTCTACAGCTCCTGGCTTCCTGCCGCCGGTCCAGATGTGACCTTCCGGATCCACTTCAGCCCGGAGAAGATGCATTCCTTCCCCGCACCTGAAGCGGGATTCATCGACCTGTTCATCCATGCACCGGACAAGGCCCATTGGCCGCTCAAAGTGGTGTGTGATCATAGCTACGACGATCTCCGCAGGGCCTACGATCAGTGGAGTCATAAGGTAGGGAAGTTGAGAAAAGGAGGGTCGTACGAAGGGGTTCGCCGCTACGTCGCGACGATCAACCGATTTCTGGGAGCCGGGAGTTCCGGGTGGGTGCTGTACGGCTTCCCCGTCCCGTCGTTCGGAAAGCAGGAGCCGTCGAGCGGGCTTTATATGCTCATGCCAACGGCTCCCTGCGCCCGCTGCAAAAGCCGGCTGCGCGAGATCTCCTTCCTGCTGTCCTCAACACTCTGGCCTTTGGACCACCTGCGCCGTCAGCGCGCAATGAAGGAGCAGGCAGAAGATCTTCGCGAGTGGAAGGAATTCACGGAGCAGGTGCTCGACGCAGCCCATCTGTCGCAGGCTAGAATGTGGAATGACATCAATGCTGTCATTAAGAGCGAGCGGTCCGATCAGGCACAGTTCCGCCATTTCCTAGTGATGCTCGACCAGATCGAGAGCGAATCATCGCTTCCGGAGATCCGGAAGTTAATGAAAAGGATGTATGACGCGCTCCGCATCAGGAATGAGCCCGCCACAGACGCCTTGCCTGAGACCAAGAAGGCGCTGGAGGAGCTCGGTTCCCGTGGGGCGACCGTGCTGGACGATAGCGTCCAGCATCATGTTGGGAGTGGGCGGTACCCCGATCTCGCGAAGCGTCTCGCGGCTGACCTGGGGTCGCTCTGCAGGGCCGCCTTGAGACTCTGGGACTCGGGTGGCGAATTCGTCGAATTCAAGGAGAAGCTGGCCCGTCGGTTCGGAGAGGTAGTCGAGATTGATGGCGAAGGCACCAGCTCGTTTTCCTGGCCGGTAGCTCTGCGTCGCCAAGACAAGGCAGCCCATGCGGTTGTCCGTGCCGCCTTAATGCTTGAAATCGGCCTCGAGGGAGTCGATGTTCATATTGACGACATCCAGACACAGCGTTGGAACTTGGAGTTGCCGATCGTCGGATTTTTGGTCGGCGTGCTGTTCCGTGGCGGCAGATCGGAACGTGAGCCCCGGGATCCGAAGAAGATCAGCGTGCTGCGGACGTCCTCTGAGTGGCATCTCACCTGGAAGCTCGATCCTGATCTGGAGGACAGCGTAGAGGATTTTCTGCATTCTACGCCGCTCGGCAAGTCGGCGGCTCCCGGTGAGCGATTGCCGCAGCACATCACGAAGCTGGCGGATCGCGCAAAACTCGTCAGCACGTTATTGAGTTTGAGGCATCGGGGTGGAGCGCTGCGGATCGAAGTCCAGAGCGGGACGGCGCTGTTTAGGATCAATCTCGGTCATTGGTTCTCCAGATGACGTACTGCATCGTGAAACAGCGAATTACGGCGAAAGATCCGCCTGAACTCGCTCAGCATCTTCAACGCGTTTCTCTTGACGAGTTCCTTCACATCGAAGGTTCCTATCACGTCGTCTGGATGCACATGAACGATTTCAGAAACGAGCAAATCCCCGCGGACGTGCAGCGACAGTTCCGAGATCGGGTGCGTACGACAGGCGGACGTCTCCTGTTCTTTACAGCCGGAGCCGAAGGGTGGTCTGGCAAGTTCCTTGGAGAAAGCGTGGATGTGTATCCGTGGGGGGAGATCGCAAACCACCTCGATTCACCCGACACCATTCCTGCACGTGCATTCCTCTGGGCATTGTTGATACTTTGCGAGGCATTTCTGTTGATCCATGCTGCGTCCGCGGGAGGGGAGCATGAGGCGACAGTAGATCCTGTTGTTGAACCACTACGCGACCCGCTCCCGGACGGAATCGCCGCTCTCGCGCTGCGCCAAATCGTGAGTCAGCCCCGCTGGTGGCGGGATGCACTGGATTCAACAGCACCTGAGAGTGCCATAGCCCTGCTGGACCGCATCGAGCTCGTGTTTGGTCCCGGATTGTCTAAGAGCAGCCTTGGATCTCTACTCACGGCTATCTTTGGCGAGGAGGAGGTGCGCGCGGACAAAGTCGAGGCCGCCTACCACTATTTCAGGGAAATATCGCCCGAGTCCGCGCCGGGCCGCATTGGCTGCCCAAAGAGCCATGCACCAGAATCTGAGCTTTCACGCACCTGGAACGCACAGGCACCGCCTGGCCAGCCAGTGCCGGCGTCATGTACGTCGCTGGTGGTGGGTGAGCCCATTGTTGCACGGGCGCTCGTGCACGTACTTCGTCTCTTCCACGGTTCAAGCGACGCGGTCGCGCAGGTGGAGGATCACCGCAGCGAGTTAGAGTCATACAGACGTATCATCTATTTTGCCGGCGGGACTGATCCTGCGGTTTCCGCACTTCGGTTTTTGTACCGAGTGCGCGACGACCTCACTTGGACTGGGGGCTTGGTGGTGGTGGTACCAAGCCAACGTCACAAGGTAGAGCTCGATGAGATGGTACTGGCCGAGGGTCCCTCTTCCCGTACCATATTCAGCTTGACTCCGGGCCATGCGAGCGTCGCCCGACCTGGCGTGGTGACGGGCGTTCTGTACGCCATGTGCGAGATTTCGAGTCTCCCCTATGGAACATGGCTTCGTATTCAGGATGCTTCTAAAACATCCGACCTATTGCGGCTCCTCAGCGCCATGGAGGGGAGTCTTTCACGCGGCGAGATAGTGGATCACACGACGCTCACGGCCCTCGTAAATACCTTTGGTTCTATCGACTGGCGCCCGCTGCTGATTGACCCGCACCGTGACCTGGGCCGTGTAGCTACGGTGCGGAAGCAGATGGAGGAGGTGATGATGGCGAGCAACCCCGATCCCGCGACTCTGGCGACCATCGTCCGGGAGTTCCTTGCGTTCACCTGGCTGAGATCCCGTACATGAGTCGCGAGTGGAGCGTGGTTAGCGACCTTCACCAGTTGAATCTTGAGAATTTCCCGTTTCCCTGCGGATTTCAGCAGATTCACAGCATCCCGATCAGCTTTGAATCCGCCGTGGACGTTGATGGTCTGGATTCCGAAGTTGCTGGGGAAGTTCGACTTACCTGTCCGATGGCGCGACAGCGTCGTAGCCGGAGTGCTCCGTAAGGAAGCGAATACGCGCTCGCCCGGCTGTATATAGGAACCGTGGAGGCGGCGGATGCCCCCGCATCAGTGAACGACGTACCGCTACTGGGGGAGGAAACTGCAGCTCCGCCACGGGTTGACTGATCACTAACCGAGAGAGTCCAGAAAATGAGTCCGCTGAGACCGCCTCGAATTCTCGTAGTGGAGGACGAGCCCGAGTGGCGATTTCCGCTGGCAGACATGTACCAGGACATCCTGCGCGATCTGTCGCCTGTGGTGCTAAGTACCTCCTGGGGACAGGAAGCGATCCGGTTGCTCGAAACTGAGCATTTTGACCTGCTGTCACTGGACATCAATCTGGAGCATGATCATCCGCGGGATGCCAACAACCGGCCTAACCCGGCGGTGCCGGGAATGGATGGTACTGATGTCCTGGAGTTCGCCGCAGAAAGAAAGGCGTGCAATTCGGTCGTGGTGATCACCAGTATTCTTTCAAACGAGTCGGCCGGGTTTGTTATCCGCGACGTGGAACGTCGCCGACGCGTGTTAATGACACCCGTCGAGTACCTCAACCGCCTTTTCCCAGACCGCGCCAAGGTGCTGCACAAACGTCCAGGCGTCTCCGTGGCCGAGTCCATTCAGCAGTTCCGGGAAGTGCTCACCTCCAGCGTGCTGCGGCAGATGATGCGTTCCGACGAGAACGAGCCACGTGTGCCACCGCCATACACGCTGGACTACGACAACCGCGAGACACCAGCGCGAATCACCATCAGGTCGCGGACCCGCCGCACTGCCTCAGTGGATGTAGATCGCGTGGACTACCGGCTTTTCTTCACCGCTCTCATCGAGAGCCGCAGGGAGAGATTTCCGCTTTCCGACGCGCACCTGGCGAATACTTTCCGCGATGTTCAGGTGGCAGTCGATGGGCTCCGGCGCGAGTTGCGAAACAAGGGAATCGAGGACGTGGACCGGCTCTTCAAGCGTGTCCGCAAAGCGGGTGGCCGCTCAGGCGGATGGCAGCTTGCTGAAGATGTCAAGTTGGATAACGCCGCTTCTGTCAGAAAGTGGGGCCGAGATCCCGACACGCTTGGTTCCGATGACGAGGACGACGAGGACGACGAGTAACGCGTGCCGTGCCCGTCTGCCGCGCGTTGTACTTGGATGAGAGGCGAGTATGGAACGGCGCAGAGTTCTTCTGGTGCCCGGTAGCACGAGCCCCGTGCTCACGCCCAAATACCGAGAAGTCTACGACGAGCTTACGGATGAGGCTACGGCGCGGGGGTTCGCTGTCCAGTGGGTGGTGTTTCCGGGGCAGGGCCCTAGCGATGGCGGGGAACTGATCTTCGAGGGCTCGCTTGCGAGCACGCTGCGCGCGGCCGCGGAGTTTCGGCCACACTGGGTTATCGCGCGGTCCTACGGGTGTCTTGTAGCGGTGGCGGCGGCGGGGACCGGCGCCGAATGGGTGCGGGACTGTCATGGGATGGCACTGTGGGGACCCTGTACGGGCCGCACCACACAGGCCCGTTGGGGGACGGACGAGAAGGAGGCGGCGACGATCGAGTCGTATGCGAAGCACGGGACCCGCTTGGCCACGGGCTTCTACACCACGATGCCTGCGATCGAGGACCGCATCAAGGATGCGCGCTGCTCCCTTCGGATCGTGCGTGGGGAGCGGGACGAGTACAACACCGAACAGGACATCGAGAAACTCCACGCGCTGCACACGGCGGCGCAACCCGGATTTCGCTGCGAAAAGCAACTGATCGCCGACCTCGAACACCACGTCATCCGACGCGAGACCACCCCACCCGAAAAATGGGCGGAATACTGCGACGCCCTCTTCCGCCTGATTTCCAATTAGGGTCTCTCCATCCTTCGCGTACCCGGTAGCCTCTCACTCGGAACTGGCCGTTCCGGCCTGCTCGGCCTTCAACTGGGAGTATGGCGAGATGACGAAGCGCAGCAGCGACCGCCCGCAGGCGAAAATCGACAGCCGAGCCAATCAGCTCAATTCTGAGCACGACGCCTACTGGCAGTCGCGGGGTGAGGCCGAGAGGCTGGAGGACTGGGAAGACCGTCTCGTGGAGCAGGAAACCCGGTCGGAGAATTAGCTGCGGTGCCAGAGCCGTGAAGGGGCGTACGGGTGCCAGCTCGTGCGCCCTTCTTCTGCTTTAAGATCCCGGCGCCGGCGGTGATGCGCCGGTGCTGTAGCGTCATCTGCGCCACCGCAGCCAAGTCCGCCGGCTCCACCTCGCCAGCGCCACGTAGAGCGGCGTGCGCCCGCGCCGCTATCGCCATCACATAGTCTCCCCGATGCCCTTCCGCCTGGAACGCCTCCCCCACGATGCTTAAGCGCGACGGTGCCGCGGGCGCTCAATGCCCCAATGGTCGCCGCGGCGCGCAGCCGGCGATACGGCCTCGTTGGAACCGCGTTCGACTATCTGCTCCGGTTCGAGCTGCAGCGGCAGGCGGAGCGCACCGTCGGCCGCCATTGGGTGGCGGAGCACGCGCCGCGCGTGCTCCGCGCGGCTGCCGATGGCGGACGGGCGAACATTTCGACCACCGTTTCGCCGGGGACTGAACCCGGTTCTGACGCTGAGCCGACCACTGCACCCCGATGACCAATCCTGGATTCGAACTCGTCTACCTCCCGTACATCTCACTGCGTGGTGTCGAGAAGCTCCAGTTCGGACGTGTGACTCTGTGGAACTTCGACGCGCGCCCAGCGACGTCTGCTCCACGCGCTCAGACCGCCGCGCGCAATCACTCGACGTGGGGAAGCTCGGCCTCGCAGGCGCGTTTGGCATCAGGGCGTCACCAATAACGGGTCGGTAGCATCAATTCGGATGGCCAACGGGGGGCCAGCCGCAGCATGTTGTCTGCGACTCACCTCGTCGCTCAGCTTCCCGTCGGCCGGATCATTCTCCTCGCGCATCTCCGCGATCTCCCCGTCCGCCGCGTCTCGTCGGTGTAGCCGCACCGCCTGCATGGACCTGGGGAGTAGCGAACTCGTGGCTCGACGCAGGCGTGTCTTTCCGGGATGCCGCCGTGCCGGCCCATTCACATCATCCTTGTCAGTCGCCTCGCTCAAATCTACTGTAGTATTCCAGCCGTCAGTCAAATCTTCGCTTGTGCGTGGGGTCCATTCCTGAAAGCGGTTATATGAGTCCTCAGGGTCAGATCGCTGAAATCCCCGACGCAATGTGGTCGGTCTTCAAAGGCAGGTTCCCTCGCGCGTATGCGGACCGTGAGCGCCAGCCGGGAGTGCACGCGCTGGTGATTGGTGTCAGCTCCTACCCCAAGCTCGCCGCAAAGAATCTTCTTGGACTCGAACAGCTCACGTGCGCGGCGACGTCGGCTGCCGAATTCGCGAATTGGCTGCTGGAAGCCTATCCCGAGGGTGGCGAAATCCCTCTGAGATCTGTGCGGCTACTGCTGTCTCCCTCGGATCAAGAGGAAACAGCCATGCAGAGGTTCCAGACCGCCGATTCTCCTCGTGCCAACCAGAACAACGTGGAGGAGGCGCTAATCGCGTGGGCCGATGACATGGACTGGTGTGCCGGCAACTTCGCCGTGATGTATGTGGCTGGGCACGGCGTGAATTCGACCGGCCTCGGTCCGCACCTTTTGCTGGAAGATTTCAGAGACTCCCATGGTTTGCGCGCGAGTCTGGATACATCAAGTATCCACTTGAACCTCGGCTATTTTCCGCGTGTCAGCCGTAGCGCGCTGTTCGTTGATTGCTGCCAGAACCTGCTGCCGGACTCGGCATTGAAACTCGGTGATGGACTGGCCCTACCCTACAATTCCACACGGGCAGAGACCCGAGACGGATCGGCAGTCTACTTTGCCGCTCCGCGGGGCGAATCCGCTCTCGGGGTCGTCGGCGGCCGTACCTTATTCCTCGACACGCTCCTCAAATGCCTTCGGGACGGCCAAGCCGGAGAACCGCGCGCCGGGCGGGAGGGGTGGTGCGTTAACTCCTACAGTCTTAACTCCGCCCTGCAGGCGCTCATTCCTCCTGAGCAAACCCTAGATGCGAGGCTAGAGCGCAAGGAGTTCGAGATCTGCCTCATCTCCGGAGTTCCGTCATCCAAGATTGCCGTGCGCGTGCAGCCGCCCACCTCGCACATTGGAACCGCGGGCCAAATCACTAGTGAAGACGAAGAGTCGGTGGTTCCCTTCGAGATGACTCAGAATCCGCAGCCCGTCGGAGTGAGGTGCGGGACGTACACGGTTTCCCTGCAGGCGCAGCCAGGTACCGTGCGCCCGCGCAGGAGAATCGCTGTCGTCAAGCCTCCGCTCGGCGGTACAGTGGAGTTTGAGGTGCTGAAGTGATGCTCTCGAATGATTCATCCACTGCTGGCTTGGGAGTGCGCGTGACGACATCGGCGCGCGTGTCCAGGGAGCTTCTACGTTTGACGCGGGAGTGGCTCACCTGCGAGGTCCTCGATTCGTCGCTGCGTTCACGGAGCGTCTTCCAAGTCGATGGGCTCCCGCGACAGGTACCAGCCGGTAACCTCCGAGTGTCAGTGGTCCATCCCTTTGGGATACTGTGCAGCCGAGTCGCCTCCCTCGTGCCCGGTGAGCGCTACCTCCTGCACTTCATACTTCGCGGCGACGAGTTCATAACCCTCCACGAGCAGCTGGGAACGGCCGGACCGCATCCTGCTGTGGGCGCGCGTCCGACCTCCAGCAGGCTGTCATGGCAACTCGGCTACCGGAATGTTGTGCCGGACCGTGGCCCACATCGCCGCGGGAGGACAATACTGCATCCAGAACGGGCGCTCCCAGTGCTCCAGCACATCGACACCGCTGGCCGGACGGTGTCAACGTTTCTACCGCCTCGCACCTGCGGCTCGGGACCGGCGTCGACCGCTGGACTGACGGGCGGCTGTTCACCACTCGCGGCGATGCACTACCTCCGGGCCGGGGACCTGCGGGGTGCCATAGCGGCGTGTGGAGGCGTCCTGGACGCCCGGAGGCTCCCGGCCGACCCGCTCGCCGCTGTTGCCTGCGGCTACGTCGCGCTGCGACAGGGCGGGACCGGCGAGATTCCCGACTGGCTTATCTCGGCTCCGGAGGAGTGGCCCTGGCTCCCCGACACCTGTTTGATCGCGGCTGAACGCTTCGCCATGGCCGGCTTCCACCTGACCGCGCTCGGCTACCTGCGGCACGGGCAGCGGGCGGGCTTACCTCTCTTCACCGAGGGCTACACGAATGCCGTTACCCGGTTGTCTTCCTACCTCCGTCTCGCCTCCGAAGGCAGCGGTACGCGGCTGCGATCCGAGCCATCCTTTGAGGGTGCGCGACCGGCTGGTGGCGCTGGTGCGCACGGTGCTTCCGTGCATCGCCCATCGCTCGCAGGTGCGGCCCAGTCGCTCGCCTCGTGGGATGTCAACGAAGCGGCTTCGCTCCACCGCAAGCTCGCATCTTGGGCCCGGTACATTGATCTACACAGAACCACGCTGACACTGGTGGGCGCTGATCTTAATCGACAGGCCGATGCCCGCAGACCCGGTCCTGTGCTGCGCTGGCTCGGTTCGGTGCTTCTTCACCGGAGACGATCCTAAAGCGCCGGTCGGGCTGCTACGGCCACTGGCAATGCCCTGAGCCGGGGTTCCAGGCTCACACCCATCATTCCCCACAACAGCCGCGAAGGCCGGGAGGGAAAATGACCGACACGTCTGATACGCGAAACGCGCCAACTCCCGCACCTGCCCCGACCCGGGGGCTCTCCGGGATTCCGCTGTTCCTCGCCGCACTGGCACTCGTCCTGTGGGTGGTGTTCGCTGTCATGATGCTGGTTAATGCGAAAGCGGCCAGCGAAGTCTTCTGGGCCCGCTTAGCCTTCCTCTTCGCTTCGGTCGAGGCGATCGCCTTCGGTGCTGCCGGCGCACTGTGGGGAGTCACCATCCAGAAAGAGCGTGCTGAGAGGGCGGAACGTGCCGCCGAGGAAAACGCGCAGGATGCGGCGAACGGGCGGGCCTTGGCTGCTGCTACTCTCGCCGATGCAGCCGATGTCGTCGAAGAGGACCGCGGCACGCGCCTGGAGCGCCTCGGTGTCGCGGGGGCCGACCCCGGAGAAAAGGTGCTCCAGCGGCACGCGCAGCTTGCGAGAAGGCTCTTTCCGGATGTGTGATCCCCATTCCGGCAACAGGCCTTGTGTTTGCCGCATTTTGTGCAGCAACCGCGCTCGTCGAGCTATTCGAACCCGGCGCCGTCGTGTCCTCGCCCCGTGGCGGACCAGACGACCATGCTCAAGCGCAGCCGCGATGAACATGCCGCAGCTGCCGTGGATCGCGGACCTCGAACAATGCCTCGCGTGGGCGTGGATCGAGATTACGGCGCGCTGCCCTGCGTGATAGCCGGTCGCGCGTATGCTCCCGTGCCCGCGGTGAAGGCGTTTCTATGAATCCTGCCGCGGAGTGCGGGCGAACAATGACAGGCAGCACAACCGCGGGCGCCACGTAGCGGGGCTCGTCTCGGGGAACTTCGGATTTCTAAGCGGAAAATCGAATGGTTCTACGGACGAATCGGCCAGTATCGCACGATCCTCGGACTGTCCACGAAGCGGTTGCGGCGGCGCTGGATCGTGAGCTGCCCCGTGTCCAAGCCAGGCTGATCGAGGCGGCCTGCGACACCGTTGCCGCCGGCGGCAGCCAAGACGAAATGGCGCGGCTCACGGGGCTGTCGAAGAGGACACTTGCCCGCACGGTTGCGATTGCCGGCATTCCGACGCCGGACAGGCCGATCTGTTGGATGGAGCACGGGAGCGCTACTGCTGACGATTCCTGGAACGGGCGACCGTTCGCGTCGCGGCAGCTGGCGGACGAATTCACCCGTGTAGTGTCGCTGGTGAGGTTAGTTGCGAGCAACCCGTCGCATCGACTTTTCCTGTGAAGCGTCAGCCATGAAATCCCCGCTCAATCTCGCAGCCCTGCGTAAGGGCGCAGTTCCCAACGCGACGCTTCCGCGAGATACCGTAGATCGTCTCGTCGAGCGCGTAACGGGCTCGGTGGTGTCGCGACGCGGCTTCATCGGGACCACAGGGGCTGGTGCCGTGGCTGCCTCAGCGGTCGGGGGAGCGCTGGCGAGGCGAGGTCACGGTTTCAACCTGGTCGGTGACGAGAAGCGACTTGCCTTCGTAGTCGACGGTGAGGAGCGCTGGGTGATCGAGCCTCGCCGCTTCGACGGAACGGCCAGGCTGCGGACTCAGCGCGAGGCGGAGCGCATTCGCATCTGGCTGACGGGCGCGTTTTACCCAGGAACGCTCCTGCCGGCGAGTCTCTTCGCCGACATACGGTACGGTTGGGACGGCTGGCGCCTGAGCCTGGAGTTGGCGGTGGGTGCGGCGCGACTGCACTCGGCTTTCATACCGTGGCTCCTGCAGCACGACTCCGGCGATCAGCCGTGCCGGCTGGGAACGAAGCTGGTAACCGCCGATGGCGTGGGAATGACTCTGCAGGGCGACGCGAGGGTGGCCTTCTTCCCCACTTGGACGCTGGTCGCGGTGGGACACGACCTAGTTAACGTGCGTGCACAAGGCCATGCGCTGCGCTCGGATGGGGTTTCTGTCGCGCTTGCCGGGGACACGGAACATAGCTGCCTCAAGGCGCCGTGGAAGCGCAGATCGATCATCGCGGCGCAGCGCGGCCGTTATGAGTGGCCGGTCGCACTGCCGCAGAGCGCCGGGACCTGGCGGCTGCAGTCGACCGGCGAATCGTTCGACACCGTAACCATCGAGGCGGGCTCCGGCCGCGATGGAACCGCGCGTCACGCGGTGCTATTCGAGTCCGGTCGTGCCGGCGCGCTTCGCTTCGTGCCCTCCCCAGGGCTCGTGGGGCCGGAGGAGGAGCCGGCGACACTCTCGCTGGACGCCCCGCGGCTGGTGCTCACCTCCGACCGGAGGACGCAGGATCTCGCCCTCTTCGCGGCGATCAGCCCCACCTCGACGCGGGCGTACGGGGAGGGATTCGGACTCGCGCTGCGAGGAAGTGAGAGGGCGGGGCCGCTGGAGATCACCGCGCGGGACGGTGAGGTCGGGGCGGTGCTCGCCTCGGTGGAAATCCCGGAGCTCACCACCGCCTTTGGACCCGACGTGCATGCGGTGCTCCTGTCAGACGAGCCGCAGCTCGCGGCGCTGTGCTGGTCGCAGGAAGAAGCTGACGCGGCGCCATGCCGGCTCGGATTCGCCGGCACGCACGACCTGCTCGTTCCGCTTCGCGGTGCTACGAAGCTGTGCGTCACGCGGCCCGCGGACCTGCTGCACCTGACCTTCCACTTCGAGAATCTGCAACTACGCGTGCGGTGGGGACGCGGGATCCTCTTCGCTCCGGAGGAGGGCGAGGGGGCACGGCTGATCGTGGAATTCCCCCCACAGCACCTGGCCGAAGCCGCGTTCCTGGAGACCGCCGCGGGACCGGGGGACACGAAGACGCCGCGACCGGTGCCGTCGCGGCTGGCCGGAAGCAGCCGGCTGGCGTTCGAGGTCCCCGCGGGTACCGAGATCCCCTACACCCTCGCGGGGCTGCTGGAGTGGTCGAAGCTGGAGCCACTCCTGGACGTGCGCGCGGCCCCCGTCGGCGCGACGTCTCCGATCCATCCGAAGGACACGCCGCCCCCCTCATCGCCGCCCATGGTCGACCCTCGTCCGGCCGGGTACACGGCCATCGAGGCACCCTACCGGATGATCCTCTCGCCGACGGCGGGCACCGCGTGGGCGCACGCCGTCGAGCCGCAGTCCAAGGGCGGAGCGCATGTCGAGCTGTGGCATTCGCGGCTCGGCGTGCGCGTCGAGGTACGGTCGCGCGACAATCCGCAAGTCCTCGAGAGGGTGGAGGTTGACGAGCGCGATCCGGCGCTTCGCGGCGTGCGGGCTCTCTGGTCGCCCGACTACCTGGACTTCGACAAACCCTGGTGGTGCCTCTACCGCCCGCCCGGAAACCTTCCCAACCCCTGCGGTACTTCCGGACCGCCCCCGCCGGAGGCGTGCGCGCCCGGTGGCGAACCGTTCCGCTTCTCGCCGGAGCGGCGGCACCGCAACCAGATCGTCCACCTCTCGTCGCACTTCGGGCTGCCGGAGCTCGTCCCAGCGGATGAGCCCCCCAAGCTCTACGTGCCCGAGGCGGTCCGGGCGCAGTACCTATCGCTGTCGGCGCTCGGCGCCACCCTGCAGCTCGCCGGCGACTGGGAGCCGCCGACGGTCATGGTCGGGGCCGGCCCGGCCACGAAATCGCTCGGGGTCGAGCAATGGAGGCAGCGCTCCGTCACGGGCCGGGACAGCTTCGTCCAGGTGGTCGAAAAGGGTTACCTGCTCCCCTTCGGACACCGGGCCGCCCTCCTGTTCGTCACCGACCGCAAGGTGGTGCGTGTGGGCGGCGAGTGGGTGGCGTACCTGCGTACCCGCCGGTTCGTCTCCGTCCGCAAGCGGCACAAGACCTTCCCCGCCTTCGGGCAGCGGAACGCCGCGCGCGATCTTCCGTGGAAGAGCGTGGAAATCCTGACCGAGGTCACTCCCGCGCTCGACGACCCGACGACGTCGAAGGGAGTGTGCATCGGCAGTGAAACCGTGTTCTGGCCGCAGGTGGGCGGGACGCCCTTCGCCTTCCGGTTCGTCGCGACTGACCATGCCGGGCAGACCGAGACGTGCGAGATGCCGATGCTCTTCGCGCCGAACGAGGCGGCGCGGGGCGCGCCGGGACCGGTTCGCGACTACTACAACCGCGCCGACAATGCGGCGGAGCGGCGGTGCGACATGAAAGGACAGCGGGTGGCCTATGCGCCGCCCACGAAGCCGGGCGATACCGCCTTCCCGACGCGATTGATGTCGTTCAGGGCGGACGAACCAAGCGCAGGTGTCGACCCGGGCAAGCTTTACAGGCTCGATCAGCCCGCCTTTTACCCGGTGGTGGAATCCGCCGCCCTCCGCGTCCCCGCCGTCGAGCAGCTCACCGGCACCACCACCGGCGTGACCGTCCGGTACCATGGGACGTACGTGAGCAGCGGGTTCGACGACGCAGCCAACCGGGGGGAGGTGTACCTCGCGTTCGAAGAGGGCGTGCCGCTGCAGTTTGGGGGCACCTCGGCAAACGGCGACAAGGCGGGCGGGGTGGTCACGCCCAACGCACAGCTGATCGGACTCTCGAGGCGCATCGGTCCCGTGGGCGGGACCCTGGAGAAAAAGGCCGGGTTGGCGGAAGCGCGGTCCGGCCGTGACCTCGAGTTGCTGTACGCATTCGACCGCACTCCCGCCACGGATCCCCTGGCCAATGTGCGGCAGGGGAAGTTCGATCCCCGCGACTTTTTCGGAGGGCTCAGGGGCGCGAAGATCCTCGGGGCGGTGAACCTGTGGGACATCATCCGGCCGCTCGCCGGCGGGGTGCTCGACAACCTCGGCGAGGCGCCGCAGATGCTGCGCGAGGTCGAGTACGCCGCGGTCGAAACCGCCAGGGAGACGGCCCGTCGTCTCGTCGGGATCATCGACTCCGTATGGACCGCGGCCGAGAAGCCCCCAAGCGAGTCCCAACCCTCAAACGAGCTCCAGCCCGTACGTGAGCTCCTGCGCTCGCGCTTCGGCCAGTCGGTCGCCGCCGCCCGCGCCAGCGCCGTGACGCTGACGGAGACGACCGATCCGGGCGACTTGCCGCCGCGGATCATGATGCTGGTGCGCGACCTGAGCCGCTTGGTGGACGAGCTCCGGGACGCGGCGATGAACCCCGGAGACCTGGTGGCCGACGCGGTGAAGGCCGCCCTGCAGGTCACCGCGAAGCTGCTGGGAGAGGTGCTGCCGGCAGTGAACGCGCTCAAAGAATTCCAGGCGCACGTCAAGAAGATCGTCGACAACTTCCTGCAGCTCGGGCTCGGCCAGTACGAGTACTATCGAGCCCGGCTCCAGGAGTTCAAAGCATACCAGGAGGCGCTGGAGGAGAATTTTCGGCTGCTCGCACAAGCGGTCGAGAACCCACGCGCTGTGATCGCGCAGCTCGTCCAAGCGCAGCTGCGAGCCGTCCGCGACCTGGAGCCGCTGGCGAAATACGCCGCCTGGATCGCGTCGCTGGTCGACAGGGCTACGGACCCGCGGTTGCTGCGGGACCTGTATGCTCTCCTGGTGCCACCGGCCAAAGCGGACGTGGAACTCATCCGCCATACGGTCGAGAACCTCGTTCTGCAGGCGATCGGACAGTACACCGAAGGCAAGGAGCAATTCGCGGAGCAGCGCCGCCGCCTCGTGACCGCCGGCGAGGCGCTGCAGTCCGCGCTCCAGTCGCTCCAGACGCTCTGCTGGCCCCGCGACTCCAAGCCGAATGAATGCTGGCCCGCCAACCCCTCGCTGACCGTCCTCCCCGGCTTGCTGGTGGGTGAAGAAGTACAACAGCTGGTGACGATTCACCGCGCGATCATCTCGAGCTTCAGGGAACTGGAGGGCGTGCTGGCAGACCCGAACCTGCCCACCTTCACCGGACTGGATCCGAAGCATGACGCCCGGGTCCAGCTGCGCTCGAACATGCGGAAGTGGGTTTGGGAGCTGACCGTCGTCGGCAAGGTCGCGGATCGTCAGATTTCGGGGTTCCTCGGCCGCTACGTCCCGAATCTGCCCGAGCTGGTCCGAAACGACGTCAACCTGCTGGTCGCAGACCTGGGCCTCGCCGCCACGAAGCTGGCGGACGAGGCCGGTGCGCTCGACCCGTGGCTGGGCGAGGCCGAAAAGGCGTGGGAGCTGTGGAACGGGGCGCGGGACCCCTTCCAGCTGATGTTCCTCGTCGTCGACGCCGCCACTGACGAGGCGAAGGCAAGGCTCGCAGAGCTGAAGACCGCTCACGCCGCTCTGCTCGAGGGCGCCCATGAGTATCAGAAGAAGATCCGTGAATTAAACGAGGCGATGCAGCGTCTCTTCCGACAGGCGAGCACCACGGGGGCCTTCCCGGCGGCTCTGCTGCAGCTCTTCGTAGGGGTGGGGCCGCTGCAGCAAGCGTTCGAGCAACTGGCACAGCTCCAGCGCGGCCGAGCGACGCTGGCTGCGCTCGTGAAGGCGGAGGAAGCCGTCCTGGTCGAGTTCGAGACCGCGTGGAAAGATCTGGTCGACCAGTTCGGCGCCTCGGTGGGGGAGATCGGCCAGCGGCTGATCGCGGAGCTGCGGCGGCGGCTGGAAGAAGAGCTGGCGGCCCTGGCCGTGCCGTCGCGAATCAACCTGCGCTACGACTGGAAGCCGCAGGTACAGAGCTTTCCCCGGAACAACCCGATCTTTGAGGTGGGTGAATCGTCGTCGCTGTCCATCGGGGTTCAGGTGACGACGCGCGTGCTTCCCGGCGGGGGCGAGTCCATCGGGACGTCGGAGTATCAGGTGAAGGGCCTGCTTACGAACTTCACCATCCATCTCCTGCCGTCCGCACGCTTTCTCAGCCTCACCTTCTCCGAGCTACTCTTCGAGGCCAGGAACGGAGCGAAGCCCGTCTGCAGGCCGAGGCTGACCGGGGTCGTGCTCGGCGACGAGCTCGGCTACATCAGCGACCTGCAGAAGCTGCTGAGCCCCAGCGAAGGCCCCTTCGTGGAGCTGTTCGAGCGCGGCATCCGCGCGGGGTACCGGTTCGGGGTGCCGACCACTCCGATCGGTCCGTTCCTGCTCACCAACCTGCGGCTGAGCGTGGCCGTCGAGCTGCCGTTCACCGGCGAGCCCGCGCGGTGCCGCTTCGCCATCTCGGAGCCGGCGCGGCCTTTCCTGCTGCGGTCCGGCATCTACGCCGGCGGCGGTTTCCTGAGCCTGGCCGTGGGCCTCGACGGCGTGGAGGAGATCACCGGCGCCCTCGAGTTCGGCGTCTTCGCCGAGATCAACATCGGCGTCGCCTCGGGGCAGGGCTTCGTGCTGGCGGGGATCTACTTCTCGTTCCAGCGCGACCGCGCCAAGGTGTGCGGGTTCGTGCACGCCGGAGGGCACCTGGACGTGCTGGGGCTGATCTCGATGAGCCTCTACGTGGACGTACGCATCTGCTACGTGGACGGGGTTGTCAAGGGTTGGGCGATGATCACGGTGAGCATCGAGATCGGTTTCTTCGAGATCGAGGTCGACATCCGCGCCGAATACACCTTCGCCGGCTCGCCGAAGAAGGGGCGGCAGTCGATTCCCGCCGCCGCGATGGCCCTGCTGCCGGACGAGGATCCTGCGCGCGCCGAGCCGGTGAAGTGCCGGCTGGCCGACCGCCGCGCCTTCGCGGACTACCGTAAACACTTCGCCTGGTGAGCGATGCTCATGGCCGAACCCCTGGTAATCCTCACCGCCCTCCCCAACGGGGTCGCGGCTCCCGGCCGGGCACGGCTCAGCGTGCTGGTGACGCCCAGGATCGTTACCCCCGACTTCCAGGCATCCGTTTTCGCCGACTGGCCGGGACAGCTTTGCCGCGAGGGCGACCCCTGCACTCCGCTCAAGCTCTTCGTCACGATCGACGGCAAGCATCCTCCCGAACCGCTGGACGCCGTGCTGCGGCTGCGGCACGAATTCTGGAAGCGGCTGTTCGGGCACATCACCCGGGCGGACGATCACAAAGCCCGGATCTCCGCGGCCCGGCAGCAGGAGTATGAGTACCGCGGGCCGAGCCTGGGCGGGAGCGCGGCGCACCAGAACTACATCTACGGACAGGTCCTCAGTGCGCTCGCCAGGGTCTCCACCGCCGGCGCGGGCCAGCCGCGCACGTACTCCCTGGGGCGCCGGTTGGAGCGGGCGGCGGCGGCCGCGTTCGCGCAGGTGACCAAGCCTTTCGACCCGTACATGCCGCCGCATGCCGGCAGGGAGGAGTGGGAGGCGCAGGCAGCCATGCAGGAGGCGCTTCGGGAGAAGGCCGGCGGAAACTCCCGGATCCGACGTGACCTGGCGCGGCTGGGAGCGGAGCTGAGCGGCGGGCGCAGGTTGACGCCGAGGGCGATCTCCGCGCTCCTGCGGCTCCATCGCGCGAGCCGGCCGTCGGCCACCGAGGAGCGGCCGCCGACCGTGCAGGAAACGTACGATGACAGTCTGCTGCGGATGAGCCTGTACTACGACGCGCGGAGCCTCCATCCGGAGCCCTTGGAGCCCGAACCGGAGGACGACTTCCACCGGGCGCTCGCCCGCGTGATGAAGGAGCCCGCGCTCCTGGCCTCGCTCGGGCTGCTCTTCGACGTAGAGCTGAAGACGGAATGGCTGAGCTCCACGGGAACGCGAACGGTCTCCGTTGCGCCCGTGAACGGCCGCCTGGGCGGCGTAGCCACGGAATCGCGGGTGACTCACTACGAATACGAAGCGGCACGATTCACCGCGCGCAGCCAGGACGACCCGAATATTAAGGTGAAGGTCGAGCGGGGGATGCTCAGGGTCGACGCGCCGGACGCGTTCGCGCTCGAGGACGCCGACCGCGCGGGAATGCACCTCAAGATCGCGCATCAGACCGAGGCGCGGCACCGTCGGGAGGCGCACGAGTCCCGCGTGGATCGCGAGCTCCGCAAGGATCGCGAAGGCCGCGGGGAGCGGGAAGAGCGGGAAGAGCGGGAAGAGC
>DASYJZ010000778.1:0-5661 GCA_035995965.1 Longimicrobium sp.
GGGTGGCGCTGGCCTTCATCCCCTCGAGCCTGCTGCTGAGCGTAACCACCTTCATCACCACCGACGTGTCGCCGGTGCCGTTGCTCTGGGTGGTGCCGCTCGCCCTCTACCTGCTCACCTTCACCCTCGCCTTCGCCGCGCGGCCGCCGCTCAAGCACCGCTGGATGCTCGCGGTGCAGCCGTTCTTCATCGCCACCGTCTCGCTGCTGCTGATGTACGGCTGGACGCGGAAGCCGCTGCTGGTGATCCCCATCCACCTCGTCGCCTTCTTCGTCACCGCGCTGGTGTGCCACGGCGAGCTGGCACGGCGGCGCCCGCCGGTGAGCCACCTGACGGAGTTCTACCTGTGGATCGCGGTGGGCGGGGTGCTGGGCGGGATCTTCAACGTGCTGGTGGCGCCGGTGATCTTCTCGCGCGTGTGGGAGTACCCCATCGTGCTCACGCTGGCGTGCCTGGCGCGGCCCTGGCCGCGGGAGCCGCTCACCACCCGCAAGGTGGCCGCGAGCCTGCTGCGTACGGGGGCGTTCGTGCTTGCCCTGGTGCTGGTGAGCCGCACCGACATCCCCGGCATCCCCTCGTGGATGGCGCTCCTGTTCGCGGGGATGACGCTGGCGCTGGTCTCGGCCGGGCTGGGGCGCGCGCCGCTCTTCCTGGCGCTCTGCATCGGCGCGTCGCTCATCATCCGCACCACCTTCGTGCTGAAGCACGAGCCGACGCTGCTGGCGCACCGCTCCTTCTACGGGCGCTACGCGGTGCTCGACGTGCGTCGGCAGGGCGGCTACCACGCGCTCTACCACGGCTCCACGCTGCACGGCGCGCAGGGCGTGCGCGCGAGCGAGCGCAGGGAGCCGCTCACCTACTACGTCCGCACGGGGCCGCTGGGGCAGATCTTCACCGCGACGGCGGAGAAGGCGGGGCACCGGCGGGTGGCGGTGGTGGGGCTGGGGACGGGGACGGTGGCGGCCTACGGGAACGCGGGGGAGGACTGGACCTTCTACGAGATCGACCCGGGGATCGTGAAGATCGCGCGCAACCCGCGCTACTTCACCTACCTGCGCGACTCGCCGGCGCGCATCGGCGTGGTGCTGGGCGACGCGCGGCTGTCGCTGACGCACGCGCCGCCGCACGCGTACGACCTGATCGTGGTCGACGCCTTCAACTCCGACGCGATCCCCGTGCACCTGCTCACCCGCGAGGCGATCGGCGTGTACCTGGACAAGCTCGCGCCGGGCGGGATCGTGGCGCTGCACCTCAGCAACCGGTACCTGGACCTGGAGCCGGTGGTGGCGGCGCTCGCCCGCGAGCGGGGCCTCGCCGCGCGCGTCGGCACCTCGACGCTGAGCGGCTTCTTCTTCTCCGCCTCGACCTGGGCGGTGGTGGCCCGCTCCGACGCCGACCTCGGGACCATGGCGGCGGACGTCCGCTGGCCGCAGGCGAAGACCCGGCGCGGCGTCCCGGTGTGGACGGACGACTACTCGAGCCTGCTCAGCGTCTGGGAGAAGTAACGGAAACCGCGACCTCACGCAGAGAACCAGAATCGCTGCGAGGGACGTACGCCCGGAGGCGGGGGATCGGATCTCTCGATGCCACGGCCTCCTCCGCCGGGTTGGAAACCCGCCGCCGGAACGGCACGAAGTCCGCCGTCGCGGACTCGGCCGAGGCTACTTGGCGGTTCGCGAGCATAGTTGCGCCCCGGTGCCCGAGCGCGGACCACGGCAGCCGCTAGCGAAGCGAGCCCATGTCCCTCCCCTGCAGTTCGGGGGTGGGACCGGCGCGCAACGCCAGGGAGAGGGGCATCCGTGGCCGATTTCGTGCTCCGCGTCCAGTGTCCCCCACAGCGATCCGCCCGTTCAGCCCGACCGTGCCTCGCATCAACCCCGCGTCGCCTGCCGTGCCGTCCGCGCGCACCTGCGTATGGCTGCTCGCGGCGTGCGCGGCGCTGGCGCCGGTGCGGCTGCTGGCGCACACGGGCCTTCCCCCCGCGCCGCACGACCTGTGGCGGAGTTGGGGGCTGCAGCCGGCGGTGGTGGTGCCGCTCTTCCTCACCGCGTGGCTCTACTCGCGCGGGGTGGAGACGGTGTGGCGGCGGGCGGGGCGGGGGCGCGGCGTCGCGCCGTGGCAGGCTGCGGCGTTCGCGGGGGGGATGAGCGCGCTCTTCGTGGCGCTGGTCTCGCCGGTGGACCGCGTGGCGGAGTCGCTCTTCTGGGTGCACATGGTGCAGCACCTTCTGCTGATCGCCGTGGCACCGCCGCTGCTGGTGCTCGGCGCACCGCAGGCGGGGCTCGCGTGGGGGCTGCCGCGGGAGGTGCGGCGGGGGATGGGGCGCTGGTGGCACCGGCGGAGGTGGCTGCGCGCCACGCTGCGGTGGATGGCTGCGCCCCTCCCCGCGGTGGCGCTGCACTCGGTGGCGCTCTGGGCCTGGCACGTCCCCGCGGCATACGAGGCGGCGGTGGCGCGTCCCGCCGTGCACGCGGCGGAGCACCTGAGCTTCGTGGGGACGGCGCTGCTCTTCTGGTGGGCGGTGCTGCACCGGCGCGGGAGCCTGGCGCGCGTCCCGGGCCTCGCGATGCTCGCGCTCTTCGCCGTCAGCATGGAGAGCGGGGCGCTGGGCGCGCTGCTCACCTTCAGCGCCTCGCCGTGGTACCGCTCCCACCTCGCCACCGCACCGGTGTGGGGGCTGACGCCGGTCGACGACCAGCAGATCGCCGGGCTGGTGATGTGGATCCCCGGCTCCCTCGCCTACCTCGCCGCCGCCGCCTGGATCTTCGTCCGCTGGATGGCCTCCTCCCATTCCACGGGAACGCTCGCACGGAGCCGCTGAGACGCGGGAGAAAACAGCAGTTCTCTCCGTTCCTCCGTGGCTCTGCGTGAGACGTTCCGTAAACGCCCGGAAGTGCTACAAGGCACGTAGCAGGCCAGGCGTTTTCAGAGGCTAAGGTGTTATATTGATTAAGCTTAGGGGACGGGAAGAAGTGTGGCCCGAACCCTGCTTCACAGGTATGGTACGCAGAAAACAGCGACAGCGCGGCGCGATGCGACAAAGTCCCTGGAAATGCGGCAAAACATCGCCGCCAGGGGCATCGGGCCGGAACGGACGACGGAGGAGAACCACATGCGTGTCCTCAAGATGGCGATGATCATGTCCACCCTGGTGGGCGCCGCGGCGTGCAGCCGCGAGGCGCAGCCCGCCGCCGAACGGCAGCGGCAGCTCACCTGGCTCGACAGCCTGATGACCCAGCCGGCGCAGCAGCCCGTGGCCGCGGCCTCGGCGCTGGAGCTGAACCAGGCGCCCACCGCGCAGCCCGCCGCCCCGCTGGCGGTCGCGCAGGTGGAGGAGAAGCCGGCCGCGGCGGCCCCCGCGAGGCGGGCGTCCTCGACGCACCACTCGTCCACCTCGGGCCGACGCCACCGCTCCTCGTCGAGCGGGACGTACGCGAGCGCCCCGGTCTACCGCCAGCCTCGGGTGGCCACGGTGAAGCACACCCGGCGTGACGCCGCCATCGGCGCCGGCACCGGCGCGGTGCTCGGCGCGATCGCGGGCGGCGGACGGCACCGCGTGCGCGGCGCCATCGTCGGCGGCGTGCTGGGCGGCGTGGCCGGCGCGGTGATCGGCAACAACGTCGACAAGTCCCACCGCATCCAGTACTGACGGCGTCACCGGCTCGGCCGAACGAAGCGCCTCCCCCGCGAGCCGGGGGAGGCGCTTTCTTCATCGAAGAACAGAAAAGGGGCGCGCGCGGAGCGTGAGCCCATCGTTTTCATGGCATGGGCGCAACTCCTGCACAGGCCTGCGGTCGGGTTCCCATCGATCCCCCGCCCACCGTGAGTCATGGACGCGAGCACGCCGCGCGACGATTCCGTCCTGACGCCCGACGTCGACCCGTCGGCCCAGGCGACACCGGTCGACGCGACCGCGCCGAAGCCCGACATCACCCGCACCGAGAAGGCGGTCGAGAGCGCCAAAGCGCGCTCCGTGGGCGTCACCACGCTGACCGTGCTGGCGCTGCTCTACACCACCTACTTCGCGCGGCCGTTCCTGCTGCCGCTGGCCTTCGCGCTCCTGCTCAACTTCCTCTTCAGCCCCGTGGTGCGCAGGCTCGCGCGCTGGCACATCCGGCCGCCGCTGGGGGCGGGGCTGGTGGTGCTCGCGCTGCTGGGCGGCCTGGGGCTGGCGGGCTACGAGCTGGCCGCCCCGGTGCAGAGCTGGGCCGCGAAGGCGCCTGAGACGCTGTCGACGGCGCAGCGGAAGATCCGCAAGCTGATGCGCCCGCTCGAGCGCGCGAGCAAGCAGATGGAGACGGCGGCCACGGCGGGCGCGCCGGCCACGCCGCCGGCGCGCGAGGTGGTGGTGCGGCAGGAGAGCACGGTCTCGAAGATCGTCGGCGTGACGCAGCACTTCTTCGCGGCGGCGCTGGAGGTGGTGATCCTCCTCTACTTCCTGCTGGCGGCGGGCGACCTGTTCCTGCAGAAGCTGATCAAGGTGCTCCCCACCCAGAGCGACAAGCGGAAGGCGGTCGAGATCGCCCGCGAAACCGAGGCGTCCATCTCCACCTACCTGCTCACCGCGGCTTCGGTGAACGTGGGCGAGGGGATCGTGGTCTCCCTCGCCATGTACCTGCTGGGGATGCCGAACCCCATCCTCTGGGGGGCGATGGTGGCGCTGCTCGAGTTCATCCCCTACCTGGGGGCCGCCACCGCGGTGGCGGTGCTCGGGGTGGCGGCGATCACCATCTTCGACAACCTGGGCCACGCCATGCTGGTGCCGGGGGCCTTCCTGTTCGTGAACATCATCCAGGCCAACCTGGTGAGCCCGCTCCTGCTGGGGCACCGGCTGGCGCTGAACCCGGTGGCGATCCTGGTGGGGCTGGCCTTCTGGTTCTGGATCTGGGGGATCCCGGGGGCCTTCATCGCGGTGCCGCTGCTGGCCACGTTCAAGATCTTCTGCGACCACATCCAGTCGCTCGCCGCCGTCGGCGAGTTCCTCGGCATGCGCGACGACGACGAGCGGCGCGCCACCGTCCGGGCGGATCTGAAGGGGAGATGAGGGCGAAGGACGCGCAGCCCGACTCCGCGTACGACCGGATCTACGCGGTGGTCCGGCGCATCCCAAAAGGGCGGGTGTGTACGTATGGCCGGGTCGCCGCGCTCGCCGGCAACCCGGGCGCGGCGCGGCAGGTGGGATATGCGCTGCACGCGCTGCCGGAGCACGCCGCCCTGCCCTGGCACCGGGTGATCAACGCAGCAGGCCGCATCAGTTTGCGGCGCGGCGGCGGCGCGGAGCTGGAGCAGCGCTTCCGCCTCGAGGCCGAGGGGGTGCTCTTCGACCAGGCCGGCCGCGTATCGATCGAGCGGTTCGGCTGGGCGGGAAAGCTCCGCACCGGCCACTAGCGTCCCGCCTGCATCCGCATCAGCAGGCCGCGCAAGACGTGCTCCCCTGCGTCCCCCATCATTTCCGCCTGTAGCTCACCGGTAGAAACGCGGCTTCATCCCGACCTGATCGCCAGATCTGATCGGGACATCAGCCACACACGTACTTGGCGGATTATGGACAGTGATCCGTGTGTGGAAAGACGCAGACGAGTGGTGTGATTGATAAGCCTGGCGCAGAATAACGCGGGATACAACATTGGGCAGGGCAACTGGCCGGAGCGTTGAAACCGG
>DASYJZ010000779.1:0-9309 GCA_035995965.1 Longimicrobium sp.
GCTGGGCTTCAAGCGCCTGATCCGCCTGCTGTTCGGCGCCGACAACCCCAACACGCCGCTGTACATGGTGACGCTCGGCGGCGTCTGCCTCCTGCTCGCGGCCGCGCTGGTCATGCAGGTGCACGACGCGGGCGACCGCCACCCGTCCGAGGAGGCGGTGTTCGAGGCCGACGAGCACGAGCTGCTCACCGTGCAGGGGTCCGTCCAGCCCGTCCCCAGCAACGCCCTGATCGACGAGGAGCCCCGGCGCGACTCGTAGAAACATCGACCTCACGCGGAGACGCGGAGACGCAAAGAGACTGTCGAGCCTCTCTGCGCCTCCGCGTCCTGCGTCGGGAACACCTATTGCAGCGTCACCCACCCCACGCCGAGATCAGGAGCGTTGCCGCGAAAAGGCTCGAGAGCGTGAGCCAGGTGGCTCGCAGCGTGGTTTCCATGCGCACGCCTGCACGAGGCTGAGGTCTGACGGCGCAGGTTCTGACGTACGAGCATTGATGGGCGGACTTTCCCGACCAATCGACGCCAGGTTCGGCTTCGTTACATATACCGGGATACCCGACATTCCTCACATCCAGGGGAAACGATGCTCGCGCTCGTGCGGTTGCACGCCTCGGAACGGTACCTGCCCGTCGTCAGCTACTATGACGCGTTACCCGTGCGGCCGCTGCGGATCTCGGGCGCAGCGGTCCGGTGCGAGGGAACGGAGTCGCTGGAGACGGCGCTGCGGTGGCACCGGGAGTGTGTGGGGCGACAGGTGAGGTTTCCGCTCGCCCTGGTCGTTCCCCGTGACGCGACGATCATGCGGCGCATCGTGCTGGAAGCCGCCTCGCCCGCCGCACTCCTCTTCGAAGACGAGCTCTCCGGGTCTCGCCTCCCGGACGAGGTCGTCGAGGTGCTTTGGCATGGTGGCATCCTGCTGCAGCTGGAAGACGCGGTCCTGCGGGAGGCGGGAGTGGAGCTGGATCTCGCCGAGCGGGCCGTCTTTCGGCAGATCGTTTCCGCCGGCGCGGAGGGAAGGCGCGCCGCCAGTGCGGCCGCGTGTGCCGGGATGAGCGAATCCACGCTGCGGCGCTGGCTGAGCGAGCATGGCCTGCCGCCGGCCGGCACTTTCCTGCGCAGGATCCGGATCGAGTCGCTGCGCCGTCTCGAGCACGCCGGGATGGATGCGGTGACGGCCAGCCGGATTTGCGGCTGGAGCGGGCCGCGTGCATCGCACCTGGCCCGCATGAGGTCCGAAGGCCGCGCCCGGACGGCGGCCGCGTGTTGAGTCTCGCATCCCCCCGACGTTCTCCCCGCCTCCAGGCGGGTGGCGCAATACGGCGTGTCACCCGTCCATGTTCTCGGACCTCCGCAATGACCTACCATTCTGGCTGATCGATTGACCCGTGAAGCGCGTGGCGGGCACCGCGCGGCCTGCGCGCGTCCCTCCCGCCGCCCCCGCCGCACTCTCCCTCGCACCGATCACCAGGCCGTCCACGCTTCTCCGCGGAAGAGAAAAAACTGTTACGCGAGACGGGTGCAGCGGCTGATCGGCCGCCTCGCCGCGAGAACGCCGCGACCGTTCGGACTGCTGCGCCGGAGATCTCCGCGAGGCTGACGGGTTTTGAGCACGATCCGGCGGATTTTGTGTATTGTACCTGTTTGGTGGCGTGTGTACCATTCGCTCGCATGGCCCAACCCCGCGAAGTGTCGGGCCGGCATGCACCGGCTTGCACTCACCCGGGCACGTGCCACGTTCCCCCTGACGAAAAGGTCCGCGGCGTGATGCGCGGGGCACAGGGAAGCGCAATGACCAGGAGCGGATGACATGACGCCGTTCAGGCTTCCGTGGCGCGCGCGTGCGGCTCTGCCGCTGGCGGCGATGCTCGCATCGGGCTCGTGCGCGGACCGGCCGCGGGCGGTGAGCGCCGGCCCCGGGGTCGTGCCCGCCCACGCGGCAGCCGGCCGGACGGCGTTCTCGGTGCGAGCCCCCGCCGCGCGGAGCGCCCCCCGCGACACCCTCCGAATGCTGCGCAGCCTGGGAGACACCAGCGGCTTCGGACGGGTCGCCAAGATCGTGGATCTCGGTGACCGGCTGCTGGTGCTCGACGTCCTGATGAACCCGCACCTGAGCGTGGTCGATCTCGCGAGCGGCGCGCTGGTGGAGCACTTCGGGCGCGACGGCGCCGGACCCAAGGAGTTCCGCCAGCCCTACTGGGCGTTCCGCGGCGACCGCGCCGCCGACGTGTGGGTCTACGACTACGCGAACGTGCGCCTGACCCTGCTCGACTTGGACGCGGACGTGGACCACCGCGTCAAGCGGACGATCCCGCTCCCGGTGGGGGCAACGCTCGAATCACCCACGTGGTTCGGCGACACGCTCGTCAGCAACGGCATCTTCTCCGACTACAGCCTGATGGTGATCGACGGCCGTGGCACGCCGGTCCGGCGGATCACGGCCGACCCACCCTTCCATTACCACCAGCTCGCGCACTGGGTCGGGCTGCGGCAGCTGAACCGGACCTTTTTCGCGCACGACCCCTCTCGCCGAAGGATGGTCCTGGCCTACCAGTGGGACGACCGCCTCGACTTCTTCACGTCGGGCGGCGCCCTGCTCGGCACCGCGCGCGGCCCGCGCTCCACCCGGCCCAGCTACCACCTGCAGAACGGCAAGTTCTTCTGGAACGACGACACCGAGATGGCCTACTGCGACGTGACGGCGAGCGATGCGTACGTGTTCGCGCTCTACGCCGGCCCCGCCCCGGACACGCCGCACGTCCACCTCCCCTCGAAGGTGCACGTCTTCACCTGGAAGGGCGAGTTCGTCACCGAGCTGGCCCTCGACAGGCCCGTGTGGGCGATCAGCGTGGGGCGGGACGGCAGAACGATCTATGCGCCCTTCGAGGCCGACGGGGGGCACTACCTCATCGGCGCCTGGCAGGTGCCGTCGAGCGTGGTTCCCCGGCAGGGCCGCCCGGAGGCGCGGGTGGCCCGGTCGGGCCGTCCCGAAGGAGCGCCACACCCGGCCGGCGAGGCAGCGGAAGAGGCTCCACAACCCAGAAAGGACCAGCCATGAACAAGCTGACACGAACGATCCTCGGCTCGACCACGGTGGCCGGGCTGGCGACGCTCGCCCCGCTGTCGCTCGACCTGGGGCAGGGCGGAGCGGTCGTCCGCCTGACCGCGGCGTGCGGGCAGGCGACGAGCTGCGTGCAAAGGGGCGGCTACATCTGCTCGACTTTCCACCAGGACTACAGGGATTACATCTGCGCGACCGGGTGCGGCTCCTGAGCGAGCCGGTCCGCTCCGCCCGCCGCGGCCAGGTGAACCTCCGGCGGTGGTAGCAACCTTCGCATCCCCGGCATGGACGCGCCGGGGCGGTGCAGCAAGAGGTGAACGTCCGCTGCCTCGCCGGCCGCGGGCGGCCCGCAGAACTACCCTCGCCGCCGGCGTGCCCGCGCCGCGGTGTTCCTCGACCGGATGGGAGTCGCGACCATGAACAAGCTCACCCGGAGGCTTCTCGGCTCGACGACCGTGGCCGGGCTGGCCACGCTCGCGCCGCTCTCGCTCGACGCTGGGTCGGCGGGCGGGGGGGTGCCCGTTCGCCTGACCGCGGCGTGCGGGCAGGTGATGAGCTGCAGGCCCGAGCCGTGGTATATCTGCTCCACCCACTTCAGGGACTGGATCGACTACAGGTGCAACAGCGGGTGCGGCTCCTAGCCGTCCACCACGACGCCCGGCCGCCGGGGACTCCCCCCGGCGCCGCCGGCGCCGGCCCGCGGCGGCCATCGCGCACTTCCCCCCGAACCGCCCACCTTCCGTTCCTGGCGAGGAGCGCAATGCCGTCAGCGATCGACGCCAGCCGGCGCATCGTCATCGAGAACGTGCGGCCGCAGCTCGACTGCGAGCGGTACGCCGTGAAGCGCGAGGTGGGCGACACGCTGGAGGTGTGGGCCGGGATCTTCAGGGAGGGCCACGACGCCGTGGCCGCCGCGGTGCGCTGGCGGACCGAGCGCGAGGAGGAGTGGCACGAGGTGCGGATGCAGCCGCTCGAGATCGAGCGCTGGTTCGCCCTGGTTCCGCTGACGCAGAACCTCCGCTACTACGTGACCGTGGTGGCGTGGACCGACCGCTACGGCACCTGGGCGGCCGACACCCTGAAGCGGTACCAGGCCGGCCAGGACGTGGCCGGCGAGATCGCCGAAGGGCTGGGGCTGCTCGCCGGCGCGCTCGGCCGCGCGGAGGGCGACGACCGGGGCCGGCTCGAGACCTTCGTCCGCGCGATCGAAAACGCCGACGGAAGGGACGCGCAATTGGCCGCGGCGCTGGACCCGGAGCTGTACGCGCTGGTGGACCGCTGGGCCGAGCGCCCCGACCTGACCGGGTACGAGCGCACCATCCCCGTCCAGGTCGACCGCGAGCAGGCCCGCTTCGCCGCCTGGTACGAGCTCTTCCCGCGCTCGATGTCCGACGACCCGGAGCGCCACGGCACCTTCGACGACGTGATCCGAAAGCTCCCGTACGTCCGCGACCTGGGCTTCGACGTCCTGTACCTTCCGCCCATCCATCCGATCGGCCGCACCGCGCGCAAGGGCGGCAACAACTCGCTCTACCCCGAGCCGGGCGACCCCGGGTCGCCGTACGCCATCGGCGGCGCGGAAGGCGGCCACATGGCGGTGCACCCGGAGCTCGGCACGCTCGACGACTTCCGCCGGCTGGTCGACGCGGCGCGCGATCACGGGCTGGAAGTCGCGCTCGACTTCGCCATCCAGGTATCGCCGGACCACCCGTACGTGCGGGAGCATCCCGGGTGGTTCTCCGTCCGCCCCGACGGCACCATCCGCTGCGCGGAGAACCCGCCCAAGCGGTACGAGGACATCTACCCGCTGCACTTCTACGGCGAAGACTGGGAAGCGCAGTGGGAAGAGTGGCGCGACGTGCTCCTGTTCTGGGTGGGCCAGGGTGTGAAGACCTTTCGGGTCGACAACCCGCACACCAAGCCGGTGCAATTCTGGGAGTGGGCGATCCGCGAGGTGCAGCGGGACCATCCCGAGGTGATCTTTCTCTCCGAGGTCTTCGCGCGCCCCTCCATGATGCGCGTGATGTCGAAGGCGGGCTTCACGCAGAGCTACACGTACTTCACCTGGCGCAACACCCGGGCCGAGCTCGCCGAGTACCTGGAGGAGCTCACCCAGGGCGAGATGAAGGAGTACTTCCGCGGGAACCTGTTCACCAACACGCCCGACATCCTCTCGGAGTTCCTGCAGCGGGGCGGCCCGCCGGCGTTCCGGATCCGCGCGGTGCTGGCGGCCACGCTTTCGTCCGCGTACGGGATCTACAGCGGCTTCGAGCTGTGCGAGAACGCCGCGCACCCCGGCAGGAAGGAGGAGTATCTGAACTCGGAGAAGTACGAGATCAGGGCGTGGGACTGGAACCGCCCCGGGAACATCCGCCCGCTGATCGCCCGGCTCAACCGGATCCGGCGAGAGAACCCGGCGCTGCAGGAATACGACAACCTGCGGTTCTACGAATGCGACGACGACCACGTGCTGTTCTACGGCAAGGCCACGCCCGACCGGCGCAACCTGGTGTTCGTAGCGGTGAGTGTGGATCCATTCGAGCCACGCGAGGCCACCCTCTCGTTTCCGCTCGACGCCATGAGCGTCGCGCCGTACGACTGCTGGGAGGCGGTGGAGCTGCTGACGGACGAACGCCACCTCTGGCGCGGCTCGGCGCAACGCGTGCGGCTCGACCCGGAACAGCCTGCGCGCATCTTCTCGGTCGCGGCGTGGCGCCCGCCCGAGGGCGGCGCGGGGTACCAGTACGCCGTGGACCCGGTCGTGTCGGAAACCGTCCGGCGGGAGCTGGCCCGCCACTTCCATCGTCTCGATCCCCCCCGGGCCCGGCAGTTCATGGAGGCGTCGCGCGGCTCGCGACTCATCACCGAGTACGACGGCATCGTCAGGCCCTACGCGCTACGCTCGGGCAACGTCGGCGACGCGCTCACCGCGCTCTGGATCATGAGCTGGACCGTCGTCCAGGGGATCGACTACCCGCCGCCGGAGCACGTCCGAGCCGTCCGCGCCCAGGTCGCCGAAGCGGGCTTCCCGGATCCGGCGCCGAGCGAGATGCAGAAGCTGACCGAAGGACTGATCTACCAGTTCATGTTCCTGCACGCGGACTACGAAGAGGCCAGGGCCGCGCGCGATGCCGCGAGGATCGGCGAGCTCGCCGCGGTGGCCCGCCAGACGGCGGGGAAGCTGGGCTTCGCCGTCGACGGCGTGCGGCTCACCGAGGCTGGCTTCTCCCCGGTCTGAGCCGCGCGGCGCCGGGGGATGCATCGGGCACGCACCGCACCGTCCCCAGCCCCGCCCGTCTCCTCCGTAACGATATTGTTAGAGTTCCTTGCTATTCTTTGCCCGGATCGATTATCGTTGGAGCAGGGACCGCATCTCTCCTGCAGACGACGTACGGAGGGTGATTCGAGCGATGCGGAAGATCAACACGCGCCAGTTCAACCGGGGCACGCGCTCCACGCCGCGCGAGATCAACCGGAAGATCGTGCTGAACCTGGTGCGCGAGCGCCAGCCGATCTCCCGCGCCGACCTCGCGCGCCAGATGGAGGTGGGGCGGGGGATGATCACGCAGCTCGTCGACGAGCTCATCGCCGACGACGTGATCGCCGAAGGCGCCATCGCCAACGCGCCGCGCGGGCGCAAGCCGCGGCTGCTGCACGTACGCACGCGCGACCGCTTCTGCATCGCGGTCGACGTGCGCTTCAGCCACACCCAGGTGGCGCTCACCGACCTGGACGGGCGCCAGCTCGCCCTGGAGACGCTGGAGACGCGCCTGGAGCCCGACGCCCTGGTGGCGGACCTGGCCACGCTGGTGGCGCGCCTGCTCGAGGCGCACGGCGGCGCCGAGCGGTGCGAGGGGATCGGGGTGGTGGTCCCGGGGATGATCCACCGGCGCACGGGCCAGATCGTCAACTCGCCCCAGTTCGGATGGCGCGACGTGCCGCTGCGCGAGGCGCTGGCGGGCGCCACCGGCCTGCGCGTGCTGATCGAGAACGCCCCCATCGCCTGCGCGCTCGCCGAGATGTGGCTCCCGCCCTTCGCGCGCGACGGCGTGGACAACTTCGTCTACGTCACCGTCTCCGACGGCGTCGGCGCCTGCGTGGTGGACGACGGCGAGGTGTTCCGCGGCCACGGCGACACCGCCGGCGAGTTCGGCCACCTCCCCCTGAGCCTGGACGGGCCGCGCTGCATGTGCGGGCTGCGCGGGTGCCTGGAGGCGTACACCAGCAACCTGGCCACCCTGGCGCGCTACTTCGGCCTCGATTCCGCCGACCCGGCGGACCGGGAGTCGCTGCGCGGCCGCGGCTTCGGGATCGAGGAGCTGATCGCGCGGATGCGCGGCGGCGACGCGCGCGCGACCGAGGCGCTGATGGAGACCGGGCGCTACCTGGGGATCGGGCTGGCGGGGATCATCACCGCGCTGAGCCCGGCGCGGGTGCTGGTGGGCGGCGAGATCACCGCGGCGTGGGACGTGGTGGGCGAGCGGGTGATGGAGGGTGTGCGCGAGCGCGCCATCACCCGCGCCGCCGCCGCGACCCCCATCCACGTCGCCCCCGCCGGCGAGTCGCCCCGGCTGCGCGGTGCCACCGCCCTCCTCGTCGCCCGTCGCTTCGCGGCGCCCAGGGTCGCATAAACAGAACGTTTCACGCAGAGACGCGGAGGAACCGAGAGAGCGCAGTTCTCTCGGTTCCTCGGCGTCTCTGCGTGAAACGGCTTTACTGAGTCAGTCGATCACCTCGAACTTCAGCAGCAGGGTGCGCTGGGTGGGCGAGAAGTTGTCGTCCGAGATGACGTAGATGAAGCTGCCGCCGTCGTCGCGGTAGGCGAGCCCCTCCATGTTGTCGACGCTGAGCGGCGGGACGAGCTCGGCGAGCGTCTCCAGGCCGGCGGGCTCGCGACGGCCGTGGCCATCCGTTGCGCCCGGGTGGAAGCGCAGGATGCGCGCGGCGACGCCCGTCTCCGGGGTGTAGCGGCGCTGCAGCACCACGATCGGGTGATCGGGCCGGCCGCCCACGTCCGCGTCGGTGGGGGAGAAGCCGTCGGACACCGGCAGGTTCATCGGGACCTCTCCCCGCGTTGCCCTTCCATCCCCGATCCACCAGCTCAGCCGCCCGCTCGCGCGTCCGTCCGGCTCGCGCTGCTGTTCCGAGAGCAGGTAGCCGCCCGCCATCGCCTCCACGCCGCCGTTCGAGGGGAGCCCACGCCGCCATTCGGCCGACAGCGTGTGCTCCGTCGCGGCTCCCTGCGGCAGCCCGTCGACGAGCCGGTACGCCAGGATGCGGTTGGTCCCCTCGAAGGCGACGATCGCGCTGTCGGGCGGGCAGCCGCGTCCGCACGCGCCGCGCGCGAAGTGCAGCTCCAGCGCCTCGGCGTCGCTCTCCTCCTTGCCCCCGAGCGGCGCGCCGTCGGTACGCGTCAGGCGCCGGATGCGTGCGCCGCGCACCCCGATCAGCCGCCCATTGCGCTCTTGCGGAGTGAGGGTGAAGAAATCGCCCTGATCGCTCACGGCGTACAGCGTCCCGGCGTGCCAGCGGAGCCCCGAGAGCCCGCCGAAGCGGGGATCGGGGGAGGTGAGCCGCAGCCCTCCCAGGTAGCGCAGGTGCCCGACGGTGGTCTGGGACCCGTCCTGTAGATTGAGGGGGATCGGGGTGGCCGTGACGGCGATGCGCTCCGGGGCGGCTGCCTGGGCGCCTCCATCCGTGGGAGCCCAGACGGCCAAGAGAACAGCGAAGAGCAGCAGGAAGGGCATCGGCCGTGTTTCCCCGGGAAAGGTCGCTCGCGGAACGCCTTCCGATCTTATCTGAAGAAATCGGCCTCGCAAGAGACCCTTCCGAAAAAGTTGTTTCAAGCAGAGACGCCGAGGGATCGAGAGCAGTTCTCTCGGTTCCTCAGCGTCTCTGCGTGAAACGGCCGTTGCTGACTCAGTCCCCGAACGACACTCCAAGGCGCCGCGCCGTCCGCACGATCTCACCGTCCGCGGGCACGCGCTTGATCTCCGAAAGCGCCTCGCCCAGGGGGATGCTGCGCACGGAGCGGCCCTGCAGCCCCACCATGCAGCCGAAGTTGCCCAGCTCCACTGCGTGCACCGCCGCCGCGCCGAAGCGCAGCGCCAGGTTGCGGTCGTACGGCACCGGCGTCCCGCCGCGCTGGATGTGCCCCAGCGTCATCGGCCGCGTCTCCTTCCCCGTCGCCTGTTCGATCTCCAGGGCCAGGTGGTCGGCGATGCCGCCGTAGCGGCCGGTGCCATACACAT
>DASYJZ010000780.1:0-17967 GCA_035995965.1 Longimicrobium sp.
CCCCGACGCGCTCGTCCTCCACCTCCCCGACCGCACCAGCGCCCGCGCCATCGTCGTCGGCATCCCCACCACGCTCACCCCCGCACAGCGCGCGAGCTACGAGCTGCTGGTGAAGCAGGCGCAGAGCCTCTGATCCCGCTACATGCCCAAGCCGCCGTCCGCCGCCAGGCGCCCGGGAAAACGCGCGGTCCGCACGCTGCTCGCGACGCTCTCGAAAGAGCAGCTGATCGACGAGCTGATGCGGATGTATGACGACTTCGCGCCGGTGCGGGAGTATCTCTCCATGCGCGTGTCTCCCGACGACACGGCCGTCCGGGAGAAGTACAAGCGCATCATCGCAAAGGAATTCTCGTTCAGCTGGACGCGCACCCCGCGGGTGTCTGTCGCGAGGAAGGCGGTGCAGGAGTACCGGAAGGTCGCGTCGTCCGCGGAAGGCGTCGCGGACATGATGATGTTCTACGTCGAGCAGATCGAGGCATTCGCCGCCGACACGGGCGGGGACGAGGGGCTGTTCTTGAGCGCCTGGAGCATGTACCACGACGCGGTGGACCAGATTGCGAAGCACGAGCTGCAGGACCAGTTCCGCGAGCGCTCGCGCCGCTTGGCCCGCAGCAGGCACGGTTACGGGTTTTCGGACCTGGTGATGGATCTGCACACGACCTGGTTCGAGGAGGCGGGCCCGGAGGAGCTCGAGGAGGAGGAGGAGCTCTCCGGGGACGCATAGCCACCCCGCGGACCGTATCCCCGACCCGCCATCGACTCCCCCGTCAGCCCCGCAGCCGCAGCAGCCCCGGCCCGATCTCGATCTCCAGCTCCCGCGCGTCCTCGAAGAGGATCTCGCCGTCCGCGTGCACCGGGAGCGGCGTGTCGCTGCTGATCCGCACGCGACGCGCGGTGCGCATGTGCACGCAGCTCGCGCCGACGTGCGTGCCGCGCAGCGTCTTCGGGAGGAAGCGGAGGATCTGGAGCGTGCCCAGCCCGTCGCAGATGCACACGTCCAGCAGCCCATCGTCGATCTTCGCGGCGGGGAAGATCCAGAAGCCGCCGCCGTGCCGCGCGCCGTTCCCCACCGTCGCCAGCGTGAGCGGCCGCTCGATCACCTCGCCCCCGTCGATCTCCACCCGCAGCAGCGGCGGCCGGAAACTCCGCAGCACCCGCGCGAGGGCCCACAGGTAGATCCCGATCCCGCGCAGCCGCCGGTTGCGGTTGGCCTCGACCGCCACGCGCGCGTCTAGCCCCACGCCCACACCGTTGGTGAACCAGCGGTCCCCCACCCGCCCCACGTCCACCCGCCGCTCAGCCGTGGAGACGATCCGCCGCGCCGCCTCGGCCGGGTCGCGCGGCACCCCCGCCAGCAGCGCGAAGTCGTTGCCGCTCCCCACCGCCACGATCCCCAGCGCCGCCGCGGTCACGCCCCCGCCGGAGGCGCGGAGCAGGCCGTTCGCCACCTCGTGGACGGTCCCGTCCCCGCCGACCGCCACGACTACCGGCCACCCGGCGTGCGCGGCCGCTTCCGCGAGATCCATGGCGTGCCCGTGGCGCCTGGTCTCGGCGAGCTCCACCTGCGCGCCGCCGCCCTCCAGCACCGCGCGCACTGCGGGCCACGCCCGCGCGGCGGCCCCCCGTCCGGCGGTGGGATTGAGGATCACGTAGAAACGGTCCGGCATCACCGGGGAGCGCAAGGCTGGGGAAATGACCGGGGACGGAAGCGACGAGGACGTCCGCAACCCCGCGCTTCTGGAGCCACGCCGCAAACGTCTGCGCAGCATACACTTGGGACGCGGTGCGGCAGGGCGCGTGAACAAGTGAGCTAAGTGCACAGCCACAGCGCCTTTACGAGTGTGCTTCGGACTTGTTTCGGTTTGTGTTCGGTGTTATCATTACCGAAGATAACCCGTATAGCCACAGCATCCCCCGCTCACGTGGAGGCGCACCACGATGGAACCGACGATCCCGCTCCCCTTCGGCCATCCCCCGGAGGGCACCATTCGGTACCTGCGCTCGCTGGCCGCCGCGCGCGTGGAGCACACCTCGCTGCGCGGCGTGGCGCGCGAGATCGGGATGAGCCCGACCGGCCTGAAGAAGTTCCTGCTCGGGACCGCGCCGTACTCGCCCACGCTGCGCCGCCTGCGCAAGTGGTACGTCCACCATGCCGCGCTTCCCGCGGGCGAGGTGGAGTACAAGGACGCGGAAGCCGCGATCGCCCTGCTCACGCACGACCTCCCCGGCGAGCCGCGGCGCGAGACCGCCGAGTGCGTGCTCGACTGCCTGGGCCGCGGCTACGACGCCACCGGCCGGGCACGCCCGCGGTGGGTGTCGGAGCTGCGCCAGGAGTTCGTCGCTCCCCGGCAGGACTGAGGGGCCGTCATCGTCCCCGCCGCCTGGACGCAGGCCGCAGTCGCGGGGCGAGCATGACGAACGCCGCGGCCGAGGCGGCGAGCGCTGCCGCCGCCGCGGCGGCGAGACGCCATCCTCCCTCTGCCGGAGCGAAGCGGGGGAAGACGAAGCCGAAGAGGAGCACGCCCGCGTTCCACGCCACGTGCAGCGCCACGCCGGCCCAGATGGAGCGCGTCGCCCACACCGCGTAGCCCAGCGCCGCGCCGCCCGCCAGCCGGATCGGGATCCCGCCCGGCTGCAGATGCGCCAGCGCGAAGAGGAGCGCGGTGAGGGCGATCGCGGGGGCGGGGCCGAGCTTTCGCTCCAGCGGCCGCTGCATCCATCCGCGAAACGCGAACTCCTCGATCAGCGGCGCGATGCCGACGATCAGCACCAGGAGTACCAGCGCGCCGCCGGGGCGCTCGCCGTACTCCACGATCTGGCGCGGCAGCGGCCCCTCCGTCTCCGCGCCGAGGGCGCCCAGCAGCATCCACATCGACAGCGCGCCGGCGGACATCACCGGTGCGAGCGCGGCGAGGATCGGCCGTGGGCCGGCGGGAACCGGCCGCACGCGGCTTGTCGCGCGCCCGCGCGGCGTCCCCCAGCCACCCGGCGCCGCGTGGCACCAGAGGAAGAACGCCGCGATCGCGATCAGCCACAGCATCCCCAGCCGCGGCGGCATCTCCAGGAACGCGTAGACCGGCACCAGCCACAGCGCCCAGAGGACGAGCGCCACCAGGACGTCCTTCACCGCTCCCGCCGTCCTGCGGAACGTGGCGCGGTGCCGGAGTGGATGTGCGGCGCGGTCGTTCAACGGACGGAGCAGGAAGGAGGTGGCGCAGGCCGGCGCGCGGAAGGTGCCCGGGCTCGCGCGGGAACGCAATGCCGCGTGCCCTTCTCAACGCCTCCGCGGCTCCGCGTGAGGCGCCGTCGGCGCGCTCGCTTCCGCGCCGCCGGGAGGGTACGTACATTCGACGGTCCCCGCGCATCTCTCACCGCATCCCGCCGCGTGACCGAAACGACCGACTCGCCGCCCTCCGCCGCCCAAGCCCCTCCCGAACGGGAGCGGCGTACGGGTGTCTGGCGCTGGGTGTCGCCGCTCATCGCGCTCGCGCTCTTCGCCGCGGGGCTGGCGGTGATCCAGGCGGACCTGCGCCGGATCCGGTACGCCACCATCCGCGACACGCTGCACGGGCTGCCGGCGGGGGCGCTCGCCTGGGCGGTGGTGTTCACGCTGCTCAACTACGCGGTGCTCTGTCTCTACGACGTGCTGGCCTTCCGCTACATCGGCAGGCGGCAGCCGCCGTGGAAGATCGCGGTGGCCAGCTTCACCGGCTACGCCATCAGCAACAGCGTGGGGTGGGCGGTGATCTCGGGCACCAGCGTGCGCTACCGCTTCTACTCGCGCTGGGGGCTCACGGCGGGCGACATCTCCCGCATCATCGTCTTCTACAACGGCACGTTCTGGCTGGGGCTGCTGGTGCTGGGCGGCTACGGCCTGGCCTTCGACCCCCACCCGGACCTGGTGACGCTGCTCGGGCGCTTCACGGTGCACGGGCTGGGGGCGGTGATGCTGGGCGTCGCGCTCGCCTACGCGCTGGCCGCGGTGTTCTGGCGCAAGCCGGTGCGCATCGGGCGCTTCGTCGCCCCGATCCCCCCGCCGGGTACGGTGGCGCTGCAGTTCGTGCTCTCCACCGTGGACTGGGCGCTGGCCGGGGCGGTGCTGTACGTGCTGATCCCACACACCGGGCTGGACTTCGCGGAGGTGCTCTCCGCCTTCATCGCCGCGCAGCTGCTGGGGCTGGTGAGCCACGTTCCCGGCGGCGTGGGGGTGTTCGAGGGGGCGATGGCCTTCCTGCTGCGCGGCTACGGCGGCTCGCCGGCGGAGCTGATCGCCTCCCTCTTCCTGTATCGCCTGATTTACTACGTGGTGCCGCTGGGCGGCGCGCTGGCGGTGCTGGTGGCCGACGAGGTGCGGCTGCGGCGGCACGCCCTGGCGCGCATCGGCGGCGCGTTCGGCGCGCTCACCGGGCAGGTGACGCCCAAGGTGCTGGCGCTCTTCACCTTCCTGGCGGGCGGGGTGCTGCTCCTCTCCGGCGCCACCCCCGCCGAGCGGGCGCGGATGGGGCTGCTGGTGCGCTATCTCCCCCTGGCCGTGGTCGAGGCGTCGCACTTCGCGGCCTCGGTGGTGGGGGTGGGGCTGCTGATCGCCTCGAACGGCGTCGCCCGGAGGCTGCGGATCGGCTACTACGCGGGGATCTCCCTGCTGCTGGTGGGGATCGCCGCCTCGCTGCTCAAGGGCTTCGACTACGAAGAGGCCGTGCTGCTCGCCGCCCTGGTCGGCGCCTTCGTGGCCAGCCGGCGCGTGTTCGATCGCGCGGGGGACTTCTGGGAGGCGCGCTTCTCCCCCGGCTGGTTCCTCTCGGTGGTGGCGGTGGTGGGGGCTTCGATCTGGCTGGGGTTCTTCGCCTACCGCCACGTGGAGTACAGCGGCGAGCTGTGGTGGCGGTTCGCCACCCGCGGCGACGCGCCCCGCTTCCTGCGTGCGTCCGTCGGCGCCACCGTCGCCATCCTCGCCTTCGGGGTGATGCGGCTGATGCGCCCCGCGCCGCCCGAGGTGGAGCCGCCGTCGGACGCCGACCTGGACGACGCGGCGGCCCTGCTGCGCGGGCAGCCGCACACGCAGCCGTACCTGGTCTACCTGCGCGACAAGAGCCTGCTCTTCACGCCCGGACGCGAGGCGTTCCTGATGTACGCGGTGCAGGGGAAGACCTGGGTGGCGCTGGGCGACCCAGTGGGCGACCCCGCCTGTGCCGCGGCGCTGATCCGCCAGTTCTTCGGGAAGTGCGACGACTTCGGGGGAATCCCGGTCTTCTACCAGGTCAGCAAGGACAAGCTGCACCAGTACGCCGACTTCGGGCTCACCTTCGTGAAGCTCGGCGAAGAGGCGTTCGTGCCGCTCGACACCTTCTCGCTCGACGGCGCGGAGCGGAAGCCGTTCCGCCTGGTGCTGAACCGCTTCGCGCGCAGCACCCTCTCCTTCCGCATCATTCCGCCCGAGCAGGTGCCCGCGATGCTGCCGCGGATCCGCGCGGTGTCGGACGACTGGCTGGCGCACAAGGCGGCCGCGGAGAAGGGGTTCTCGCTGGGGTTCTTCGACGCGAAGTACGTCTGCCGCTTTCCGCTGGCGGTGATCGAAGACGGCGCGCGGGTGGAGGCGTTCGCGAGCCTGTGGCCGGGGGCGGGGGGCGAGGAGCTGTCGGTGGACCTGATGCGCTACCGCGCTTCGGCACCGCGCAACGCGATGGAGGTGCTGCTGCTGCACCTCATGCTGTGGGGAAAGGAGAACGGCTACAGCCGCTTCAGCCTGGGGATGGCCCCGCTCTCGGGGCTGGAGATGTCGGCGGTGGCGCCCGCGTGGACGCGGATGGGGAACTGGCTGTTCGAGCGCGGCGGCACCTTCTACAACTTCCAGGGGCTGCGCACCTACAAGGAGAAGTTCCACCCGGTCTGGGAGCCGCGCTACCTCGCGTATCCCGGGGGCCTCAACCTTCCCCGCATCATGACCGACGTCTCCGCGCTCATCGCCGGCGGCTACCGCCGCATCTTCCGCCGCCGGTAAGCACGGACGCAAAAAGACGAAGGGCGTTCCTCGCGGAACGCCCTTCGCATCCTTCGGCGCGACCAGCTAGCCTCGTTTCCTCGGCAGAGCCCAGGGGCTCTTTCGCCAGCCGCATATGCCGAACGCCCGTATTCTGATCGGAATTTACACTCCGCTACCCACCCTGTCAATCCTCTCCTGCGTTCAGTAGTACAGCCTGGTGCCGCGGCTCCACAGGTCGAACTCGGTCGCGATGCGCGGCGCGATCAGGTCGTATTCGGTGGTGATGCCGCGCTCCCACTTCCGGCTCACGGCCCAGCAGCAGTAGTCCGCCACCTGCAGGCACGGCTCGCTCTGCGCCGACCACGAGGCGGTGCGGTAGTGAACCGTCGGCGTGACCTGCCGCACCACGTCGCGCACCGCGTTGTGCATCAGCGTGCGCTTCTTCTTCGTCCCCAGCGACGCGCCGACCACGAACAGCTCGTCGTTCGCGCGTACGATCCGCGGCGCGATGTGCTTGAGGTGGTAGAACCAGGCGTACTGGTAGAAGGTCTCGTCGGAGGTGCGCGTCTTCGGCTGCGACTTGGCCTTCTCGAGGATGGTCGCGTCGATGCGGAAGCCGTGCTGTTGGAGCAGGGCAAACACGCGGGCGCGCACCTCGAGCTTGTCGGTGGTCGCGTGGAACTCCGAGTCCACTCCGATCCCCTCCCACGCCAGGTCGCGCCGCAGGGCCAGCAGCGCGTCACCGACTCCATAGCCGGGACAGGCGATGGTCGTGAGGATGAAGTAGCGCGACGCGTCGCGCTTCCGGGAGAAGTCGAAGTTGCCGCTCTCGTCGGCGAAGATGCTGATGCGCGCCATCTGTGGTCACGTGGCGGGGAGTCGATGGGAACGTGACCAAAGTAGCGACTGCACCGGACGGCCGAAATGTGGCGCAGAGTTGGCGCCGCGCGATCAGGTACGGCTCATCCTGCGCCGCCTGGCCCGGCGCACCGCAGCCCGGGCGGAGGCGGCGCGGCGGGTGAGCTCGTCGCGAACGTTGGCGTCGCGCTCCGCTCCTCCGAAGCGGGCGCGCAGGTAGAGGTCTACGGCACGCGCGGCATCCTCCGCCCCAGGCGCCCGCTCGCGCGCCAGCGTCTCGGCGAAGGCGAGGGGGCCGTCGCCCGCTTCCGCGCGCCACCCCGCCTTCTCATACGCGCGGCGGAGGGAGAGGTACGTCCGCGAGGCCGGGGGGAGGAGGCGGCCCGGCCGGAAGCCGCGGGCGAGCACGACCACCAGGCCGATCCCCAGCACCGCCAGCAGCCAGGGCGTGGCGAAGCGCACCGGCTCGCGATTCCGGGGGCCGGTGCTGGGCCGCTGGCCCTGGGAGAAGAATTCGCGGACGCCGCGGAACACGCCGAGCTGCCGGTCCAGGTCGTAGTCCAGCACCCACCGGTTCCAGCGGTACTCCACGCCGTCCATCCAGAGCCGCGCCGACCAGAGCCACGAGCCTCGCGCGGCCCGGTCGAGCAGCGCGGCGGTCCCCGCGGGTGTGGGATCGAACGGCACCCATCCCCACTCGGGGAACCAGACCTCCACCCACGAGTGCGCCCGGTCGCCGGTCACGGCCAGGTAGCCGGCGCCCGTGTTCCACTCCCCGCCCAGGAAGCCGTTCACGTTGCGCGTGGGGATCCCCTTCGCGCGGAGCAGCACGGCCATGGCGGTGGAGAAGTACTCGCAGTGCCCCATCCGCCGGCTGAAGAGGAACGCCTCCAGCGTGGCGTCCGCGCCGGTGGCGGGGAGGTCGAGGGTGTAGGTGAACTCGCGCTTGAGCCATCCCTCCACCGCGCGCACCTGGTCGATGCGCGCCGTCGTCCCCGCGGTGAGCGAGTCCGCCAAGCGCCGCACGCGCGGGTCGAGCGGCGGGAGTTGCACCGCCGCGCCCGATGGGGCCGCGCTGGAGTCGTCGCCCGTGCGCAGCAGGTCGTCGCCGGGGCGGGCGGCGGTGCTCCAGACCAGGTAGACGGGGTTGTCGGAGCCGGTGAAGAAGAGGTCGCCGGAGCGGCCGCGGAAGACGCGGATGGCGGAGCGCGGCTGCACCCGCAGCACCGGCGCCGGGCCGAAGATCACGTCGGTGCCCGGCGGCCCGCCGAAGATGCGGATGCGGCGATACGGGCCACCCCAGCGTTGCGCGTACTCCTCGGGGTCCAGGTCGCCGGTGAAGGGCGAGCGGGACCAGGCCTCGCCGTCGAAGTCCTCGAACCCGCGGCCGCGCCAGTGGATCTCCTCCACGCCGGATGGAGGGCCGTCGGGAAACTCGGCGCGGAACATCACTTGGGGATTGGCACCGATGCGGCCGCCGAACTCGCCGATGGACACGCGGTCGCTGAAGCCGGCCACCTCGCCGCCGGAGCCGCGGCGGCCCTGCACGTTCCAGGCGCGCGGGAGGCGCGGGAAGAGCACGAACACGCCCGCGCTCATCCCCAGCGTCACCAGCGAGAGGGCGGCGGTGGTCCACAGGAAGCGGCGGCCCACGCGCGCCTCGCCCGCCCGGAAGCGCTCTGTCTCACGGCGCAGGTACCCCACCATCATCGCCAGCACCGCCAGCCCCACGTACGCCACGAAGCCGATGGCGAAGGCGGGGCCCGGGTAGTAGGCGGTCGCCGCGATCAGCAGCGCGAACGAGAGCGAGTAGAGCCGCATGTCGTTGCGCGCGTCCAGCGGCCGCAGCGCCTCGCCGCCGAGCAGGAAGAGCAGCATCGCCATCACGCCCGGCATGAAGTCCTGCCCGAGCAGCGCCGCGGCATAGATCAGCCAAGCGCAGAGCGCCAGCACGCCGACGCGCGTCACGCGCTCGATCCACGCCCCCGTCCCCGCCGGGGGGAGCCAGGCGATGGAGAGCGCGAGCGCGGCGGCCGAGACGAGCACCGCCGCGGTGACGCCGTTCCCCGCCGCGTAGGCGACGAGCGCCGCCAGCGCCATCGCCGAGACCAGGCGCCGGTGCAGCCGCGCGAGCCTCACCGGGCCTCCCGCGGCGTGAACACGTCCCCCCAGCGCCCGTCCGCCGGCGCCGAGGCGGTCACCAGCACGGCCTCGCGCGCGGGGACGGGCGGCTCCACCCGCGGCGCGTCCACGCGGAAGCGCACGCGGGCGAGGGCGTCGAGCACGCGCTCGAGCTGGGCGGGGCCGCTCCCGGGCGGCACGCGCGCCTCGCCCGTGGCGAGCGCGAAGGGGTCGCCGCGCCGCTCCGCCGCCGCGGCGAGAGACGCCGCCACCTCCAGCGCCGCCTCGGCCTCGTCGCCGGCGGGCGCGCGCAGCTCCAGGCAGATCCAGAGCGCGCTGGAGCGGTCGCGCTCGTACTCGCGGACCACGGGCTGGCCGGCGCGCGCGGTGGTCTTCCAGTGGACGTCGCGCGGGTCGTCGCCCGGCCGGTAGGGGCGCAGCCCGCGGTACTCGCCGCGTGCCCCGGCAGCGCCCGCGTACGTCTCGCCCGCGCGGCGGATGCGCTCGCCGCCGGGACGCGGCTCGCGCAGCGCGAGGTCGTGGCGCGGCCAGACCACGGCCTCGCCCGGGAGCTCCAGGTCCCGCTCCTTGCGAAAGAGGCCGAAGGGGAAGGAGGTCGCGAGCGTCACCGTCTCCAGCGGGTAGACGCCGCGCCGCGTCCATCCTGCCTCCGCGCGCACCGACGCCGCCTCGCCCGGGTCGAGCGCGGCGATCCAGGCGCGGCCGGGGAGCCCCGCCTCGCCCACCTCGACGGCGAGGGAGGGGAGGCGGCGCTTGGCGTTCCGCACCTCGTAGACGATGCGGCCGCGGGCGCCGGCGGTGAGCGCGCGCGGGGGGCGGCGGCGCACCTCCAGGCGGCGGATCATCTGCTCGCTCATCCACCCGCTGAGGGTGATGAAGCCGAGCATGGCGCCGAGGACGAGGTAGAGCAGGTTGTTGCCGGTGCCGACGGCGGCCAGCCCCAGCACCAGCGTGCCGCCGGTGAACAGCCACCCGGCGCGCGAGAACCGCAGCCGCCGCGGCGGGCGGAACCAGCGGCGGATGGCGGCGACGCGGGTCACACCGGGAGGGGGATGGCGGCCACGACGTCGTCGAGCACGGCGACGGCCTCGTCGTACGCCTCGCCGGTGGAGGACGAGGCGCCGGCGGGGAGGAGGCGGTGCGCCAGGCAGGGGACCACCAGGCGGCGCACGTCGTCGGGGGCCAGGAAGTCGCGCCCGTCCACCAGCGCGTACCCCCGCGCGGCGCGGAAGAGGCCAATGGCGGCGCGGGTGCTGGCCCCGGCGCGCAGGCGCGGCTCGGCGCGCGTGGCCTGCACGATCGCCATCAGGTAATCGACGATGGCCGCGTCGGCATGCACCCGCTCCACCCGCTCCTGCAGCGCCAGCACCCGGCCGGCGTCCAGCACCGGCCGCATCCGCTCCAGCGGGTCGCCCACACCCACGGACTGCAGCAGCACGCCACGCTCGTCGTCCGCGTCGGGGTAGCCGATGGAGAGGCGCATCAGGAAGCGGTCGAGCTGGCTCTCCGGGAGCGGGTAGGTGCCGTGCTGCTCCAGCGGGTTCTGCGTCGCCATGACCATGAACGGGCGCGGCAGGTCGAAGCTGCGCTCGTCGATGGTCACGCGCCCCTCCTGCATCGCCTCCAGCAGTCCGCTCTGCGTCCGCGGCGGTGCGCGGTTGATCTCGTCCGCCAGCACCACGTGGGTGAAGATGGGGCCGGGCCGCGTCTCGAACTCGTGCGTGCGGGGGTTGTAGATCGAGACGCCCAGCACGTCCGACGGCAGCAGGTCGCTGGTGAACTGGATGCGGCGGAACTCCAGCCCGAGCGCGGCGGTCAGCGCGCGGGCGAGGGTGGTCTTCCCCACGCCGGGGATGTCTTCGAAGAGCACGTGCCCGCGGGCGAGCACCGCCGCCAGCGACAGGCGCACCGTCTCGCGCTTGCCGCGGAAGACGGTCTCCACCTCGTCGACCAGCCGGTCCAGCAGGTGCGGGTCGACGGAATCCGCCGCGTTGGGAACCGCGTTCAGCATTAGCGAGAAGCCGGAAGTGTGCGATGGGGAACCCGCCGAAAGGTACACTGGATGGCGCGGATGGAGCCAGTGACCGCCCTACCTCGTCTCCGTGCGCACGGCCGGGTGGGATGGGGAGATGCGCTGGAGGATGAGCTCGGCGGCGTAGAGGTAGTCGTTGTCCAGGTCGTGGCCGGCGTCCATCGCCACGCACTCGGCGAGGCCGGGCGGGAGGGAGGGGCAGAGCGCCGCCGCGTCCGACTCGCCGTTGACGCAGAGGATGGGCATTCCCTTCAGCGCTTCGAGCTCGGGGAGGAGAGGGACGTCCCCGGGACGGTCGTGCTGTCCGAAGAGGTCGGACCAGCGGAAGCGGAAGTTCGTCGTCCGCGCCGGGGAGAAGAGGGCGAGCAGCTCCACCCGCCGGCGCAGGTCGGGCGGGAGCCGGCGGGCCACGAAGGGGAGGAGGTCCGCCCCGCGCGAGAGGCCGGCGAGCACCACGCGCTCCTGCTTCCACGTTTCGAGGTAGTGGCGCAGCACCGCCTCCACGTCGCGCGCGACCTCGTTCGCGGAGCGGCGGCGGAGCAGGTAGGTGCGCGCCTTCAGCCCCACGCTGCCGATTCCGTGCATCGCCAGCTCGCGGGCCATGGCACGCACCAGGATCGCCCAGTTTCCATCCCCCGTGAAGACGAAGGCGAAGGTGCGCCCGGGGCTCGCCGCGCGCTCCTCCACCAGCGGCAGCCGCCGCAGCCGCGCCGGCAGCCCACGCGGGGCGCGAGGCCAGAGCAGGCGCCGAGCGGGGTCCAGCAGTCCGGTCAGGTCCACGCAGTCTCCAGGCGCGGTGTCGTGTCGATCAAGCGATCAAGCGACTGGGGGAAGGCAGGCTCCATACCATGTGGGCCGCGACCCGATTCCGGCAGCGGCAGCAACTTGCAACCGCGGCGGCGGCGCGAACGTAAGGTCGTGAGGCAGGGCGCGAGGACGGGTGTGGACGAAGCCGCAAACGCGACATACATTTATGCCTCCTCGGCGGACCTGGTGGCGGCACCCGGTCCCGGCAGCGACTCCAGGGCATCTCCCATCACCCCTCCACCAGCGGCGAAGCGGCCCCGGTCCCTGCGCCGGACGCTGTGGCCGCGCACGGACAGCTCATGAGCGGACTCATCGACAAGCTCAAGGACGTCAGCAAGGACGCGCTGGGCACCTTCGTCGTGCTGGACGAGGACGAGGAGGCCCCCGCCGGAGAGAGGACGGCCCCGGCGCCGCCGCTCCCGTCCGCCGCTCCCGCGCAGGCGCCGTCCTCAGCGCCGCTGGCGGGCCCGGCCGCGTCCGCGTCCGCCGCCGCGCCCGACCCCGAGTTCGTGCAGCAGCTCAAGGCGGCGGTGGACGCGTGCCCGGCCAAGGCGCTGCCGCAGTTCCGCGCGCTCTTCGACGCGCTCGCGGCGGTGGGTGATCCCGCGACGCGCACGCAGCTCGCCCTCTCGGCCGCGCAGGCCAGCCACGGCTTCGGCGCCGCCCAGGTGGCGAGCGCCATCGACGACCGGCTGAAGCTCCTCGCCGGCGAGAAGGCCGCGTTCGACCAGGCGGTGAAGGAGGAGACGGCGCAGTCGGTGGGCGCCAAGCAGGCGCAGATCGAGAAGACCCGCGCCGAGATCACCAGGAAGATCGAGGAGATCAAGGCGCTGGAGGCCAGGGCCGCCGAGCTGGGACAGGCCGTGACCGAGGCGCGCGGCACCATCGACGAAAACGCCGCCCGCTTCGCCGCCAGCTACGCCGTGGTCGAAGCCGAGCTCGCCGCCGAGCGCGCCCGGGTCGCACCCTTCCTCTCACCCGCGAAGCAGCCCTGACGATGGAGACCTCCGCTTCCTCCACCCCCAAGCCGCACCGCACCTTCTGGCAGCGCCCCGAGGGCAAGGTGGGCGGGGGGATCATGGCCGGGCTCGGCATCGCCGCGGCCTGGGCGTTCGTGCACTTCCTCCCAATGCTGATCTCGATCGCCGAGAACACGCTCTACCTGGCGGGGCTGGTCGGCGCGCTGGCGCTGGTCTACTTCACCGTGTTCGTGTGGGATCGCCCGCGCACCCTGCTCTTCTACGGGCTGCAGATGATCAGCCGGTGGGTGACGGGGAACTTCGTGGAGCTGGACCCGGTCGCCATCCTCAAGAGCTTCGTGCGGCAGATGGAGAAGCGCCGCGAGGTGATCCGCGACCGCCTGGGGCGCATCGTGGGGGTGCGGCGGATGGTGGAGGCCAAGATCGCCCGCAGCGAGAAGGAGCGGCAGGACGCGCTCCGCCTGGCCAAGGCCGCGCAGGGCACCGGTGACGAGGACGGGCTGAACGCCCACGCCGAGATCGCCGCGCGCCGCGCCCGCGACATCGAGGAGTACCGCGCCATGCAGGCGCAGATGTCGAGCATCGAGAAGCTGCTGCAGCGCGTGCTGCGCCGCGCCGACTTCCACATCCAGACGGCGCAGGACGAGGCCAACCAGCTCGCCGACAAGCACACCATCACCGGCGCCGTGGCCAGCGCCACCGCCGCGGCGCAGGGGATCTTCGGCGACACCGACCTGGCCGAGGTGCGTGACATGGCCGCCGAGCGCATCCGCGACGACTACGAGAAGCGCCTGGGCGAGCTGCAGACGCTGATCGACCTGACCGACTTCGACCACGCGGTGGACCTGAACCAGATGGCCTTCCGCCAGGAGGGGCTCACCCAGCTCGCCGAGGCGGAGAAGAAGGTGTCGGCCGCCGAGCAGGCCGACCCTGCCGTCTCCGCGGCCTCGCGCGGCGCGGCGCTGCTCGCCGCCGCCGAGGGCACGCCGGCCCCGCTCCCGGACGCGAGCGCCGCCCCCGCGCCTCCAGCCGACGCCGAGAGCCGCTGGCGCGGCAAGCTGCGCCGGCCCTCGTAGGCCCGCGCCGACGAACCCGAACCCATCCATCCGAACATGCAACTGACCTCGACGGGGCAGAAGACGGTCCGCGTGCTGGGCGGCCTCATCGCGATCGTGGTCCTGGGGCTGGGGCTGAAGTACGCCGCCACCCACGGCTACGGCCGCAAGATCATGGGCGCCCTGGTCCCGCAGAAGGTGCAGGGGCTCGACAACACCCCCGACAGCGCCAACGCCTTCACCCAGGGCGGCGACGTGGCCTTCGCCGGCCTCCCGAGCGAGAACCCCGCGGCGCTCCCCGGCGCCCCCGAGGTGCGCATCAACTTCTGGGCGTGGAACTCCCAGATGGGGTGCCTTTACAGCAACGGCGGCCCGGTGACCACCGAGGGGTCGCTGATGGCCAAGCAGGGGGTGAAGGCCCGCATCGAGCGGCAGGACGACAACACCCAGCTCATGGCGCAGCTCACCGCGCTGGCCAAGGGGCTGCACGACGGGCAGGCGCAGCCGGCGGCCGGCGTGCACTTCATCGGCATCATGGGCGACGGCTCGGGCGCGTTCCTGGCGGCGCTCAACCAGCAGCTCATCGAGAGCTTCGGCCCCGAGTACCGCGCCGAGATCGTGGGGAGCTGCGGCTACTCGCGCGGCGAGGACAAGCTGATGGGCCCGCAGAAGTGGCGCGACAACCCGCAGAGCATGCGGGGCGCGCTGGTGGCCGGGGTGCTGCGCGACGGCGACTGGAACATCGCCCAGCGCTTCATGGGCGACAACAACCTCCCCAACAACCCCGACGAGACCACCTACGACCCCGAGGCGGTGAACTGGGTCAACACCTCCAGCTACGTGGAGGCGGCCGAGAAGTACGTGGCCAGCTACTGCGAGAACCGGAAGGTGGTCAGCAAGGGGAAGGCGACGGGGGAGACGCGCCGCGTCTGCATCGACGGCATCGTGACCTGGACGCCGGCCGACGTGACCGCGGCGCGCGAGCGCGGCGGGATCGTCAGCGTCGTATCGACGAAGGAGTACACCTCGCAGATGCCGCACGTGATCATCGGCATCCACCGCTGGAACCAGCAGAACCGGCAGACGGTGGAGAAGATGCTCACCGCCTTCATGGAGGGCGGCGACCAGGTCCTGCACCACCCCGAGGCGCTGCACCGCGCGGCCGAGATCAGCCAGCAGATCTACCGGGAGAACGGCGCCGACGCCGCCTACTGGGAGAAGTACTACCGCGGCGTCACCGAGCCCGACAAGACGGGGACGCCGGTGGAGCTGGGCGGGAGCAAGGCCAACAACCTGGCCGACAACCTGGTGCTCTTCGGCCTGGCGCCGGGGACCACGCCGGAGACCAGCCGGTTCCACGCCACCTACACCGTGTTCGGCAACATCGTCAAGCAGCAGTACCCGCAGCTGGTGCCCAGCATCCCGGCGATCGACTCGATCCTGGACGTGAGCTACCTGCAGGGGGTGGCGCAGCGCGCCGGGGGCGCCGCCACGGTGGCGCAGAACGCCGAGACGCAGACCGTCGGCGGCGCGGGGCCGGTAACGCGCGTGGTCGGGCGGAGGAACTACTCCATCACCTTCGCCAGCGGCCAATCGACCTTCACGCCGCAGGGCGAGCAGGCGCTGGAGGAGCTCTTCAACGTGCTCTCCATCAACTCGCTCCCGGTGGAGATCCACGGCCACACCGACAACGTGGGCGACCCCGCGGCCAACCAGCAGCTCTCGGAGGACCGCGCGCTGGCGGTGAAGCAGTGGCTGGAGCAGCGCTCGGCGAGCACCTTCCCGCCGGGGCGCCTGCGGATCTACGCGCACGGCTCCACCCAGCCGATCCAGTCCAACCGGACGACCGAGGGCAAGGCGGCCAACCGCCGCGTGGAGATCGTGATCGGCACCACCGGCTGACCGACGCGTCCGGCATGCGCCGGGGCGTGGGGGGCGAACCACGTCCCCCTCGCTCCGGCGCGCTTCATCTCCCGTCACCCCGAGCCCGACTTCCCGATGCCCGCACTCGGCCCGGCCCTGAGGCCCAACCAGTGGGTCTCCCGGCAAACCTACCTCTCCATCGCCGCCGCGTGGGCGGTGGTGGTGCTTCTCTTCTGGCTCTTCGGCGGCGGCTTCTTTCCCACGCCGGCGCGCGTGCTCGAGGCGCTGCGGGTGCTGGTGGCCGAGGGCGGGCTGCTGGGCGAGCTGCTGACCTCGCTCACCCTCTTCGCCGAGGCGCTGGCGCTCGCGGCGCTCCTCTCCATGGGGCTCGCGTATCTCAGCGTGGTCCCCGCCCTGCGGCCGATCATCGGCGCGCTCACCAAGGCGCGCTTCCTCAGCCTGGTGGGGCTCACCTTCGTCTTCACCATGGTCTTCGGCGGCGGGCACCCGCTCAAGCTGTCGCTGCTGGTGTTCGGCATCTCCGCCTTCCTGCTCACCTCCATGCTGGACGTGGTGGAGGCGGTGCCCACGGAGAAGCTGGACCACGCGCGCACCCTGCGCATGGGCGACTGGCGGGTGGTGTGGGAGGTGGTGATCCTGGGGCAGATGGACCTGGCCTTCGACGCGCTGCGCCAGAACGCCGCGATCGGGTGGATGATGCTCACCATGGTGGAGGGGATCGCGCGCAGCGAGGGAGGCATCGGCGCGCTGCTGATCGACCAGAACAAGCACTTCCACCTCGCCGGGATCATCGCGATCCAGGCGGTGTTCCTGATCGCCGGCTTCTTTCAGGACGCGTTCCTGGCCTGGCTGAAGAGCGTGCTGGTGCCGTTCGCGGCGCTCGCCACCAACCGCAACTAGGGGGGCGGCATGAGCACGCACGCATTCGAGCGCAAGGACGTCCTCCTCGACGTCCAGGGCGTGAGCATCACCCGCGGCGGCGTCCCCATCCTGCGCGACGTGAACGCGCAGATCCGCGACGTCGTTCGCCCCGGGATGCAGCAGGGGCAGATCGTCGGGCTGCTGGGCCCGTCCGGCGTGGGGAAGACCACGCTCTTCAAGATCCTGGCGGGGCTGCTGCGGCCCGACACGGGCACGGTGAAGATCGGCCACGAGGGGCGCCCGGCGGAGCCGGGGCTGGTGGGGGTGGTGGCGCAGAACTACCTCCTCTTCGAGCACCGCTCGGTGCTCGGCAACCTCACCGTGGCCGGTCGTCAGGCGGGGATGAGCGCGGCCGACGCGAAGGCGGCGTCGATGCGCTACCTGGAGCGCTTCGGGCTGGCGGAGCACGCCGGCAAGTACCCGATCCAGCTCTCCGGCGGGCAGCGCCAGCGCATCGCGATCGCCCAGCAGCTCCTCTGCAGCGAGCACTACCTGGTGATGGACGAGCCGTTCAGCGGGCTGGACGTGATGCAGCAGGAGAACGTGCAGAAGCTGGTGCAGGAGGTGAGCGCCGGCGACGAGGAGAGCACGGTGATCATCGTCACCCACGACGTGAGCGCGGCCGTGGCCGTGGCGGACACCATCTGGCTGATGGGCCGCGAGCGCGACGCGCAGGGGAACGTGATCCCGGGCGCGCGCATCGTGGAGGAGATCGACCTCCTCAAGCGCGACCTCTGCTGGCACCCCGACATCCGCCAGCGGCCGGACTACCTGCAGCTGGTGAACGAGATCAAGGACCGCTTCCACACCCTCTGACGCCGTCCACATCGTCAAGGAGCGCAAAGAGATACGCATCGGGAACTTCCGGCCGGCTCCGGGGGATCACGCACGCGCCGATCGCGTGCGCCTCCCCGAGCCGGCCGTGCGGACCACGCCCAGCCCCACCTCGCAGCCGAGTCGTCCCAGCCGTACATGAAGCAGGAAGAGACCAACCTGTGGGCGCGGGTCGCCGAGGCCACGCGCCCGCTGCAGCCCCCGGAGGCCGACCGGCGGGTGGTGCTGGACCGCGTGGTCCGCGCCGTGGAAGACGCGCGCGCGGCGGGCCTCGCCTCGGCCGAGATGAGCCACGTGCGGGGCTTGGCGCTCACCGCGCTCTCCAACGGCGAGCGCGCGGCGATCATCTCCGCCATGGCGCGCATCTACGGCACCTCGCTGATCGAGCGCGCGAAGCTGACCGTGTAGCGGCGTCCATCGAAAAGAAATCTCACGCGGAGACGCGGAGGGGCTCGCCTGCCTCTCCGCGTCTCC
>DASYJZ010000781.1:0-2982 GCA_035995965.1 Longimicrobium sp.
CCACCACCCGCACGTCCACCCGCACCGGGGTCTCGCCGCCCACCCGCTCGATCTCGTGCTCCTGCAGCACGCGCAGGATCTTGGCCTGCATGGTGGGGCTCATGTCGCCCACCTCGTCCAAGAAGAGCGTGCCGCCGCTGGCCCGCTCGAAGCGCCCCAGCCGCCGCGCGGCCGCGCCGGTGAAGGCGCCGCGCTCGTGCCCGAAGAGCTCGCTCTCCAGCAGCGTCTCGGGGATGGCGGCGCAGTTCACGGCCACGAACGGCCCCCGCGCGCGCCGGCTGTTCTCGTGGACGATGCGCGCCAGCAGCTCCTTGCCGGTGCCGCTCTCCCCCTGGATCAGCACGGTGGCGGTGCTGTCGGCCACCTGGTGCGCCACCTTGAGCGCGGCCAGGGCGCGCGGGCTGCGCCCCAGGAACGCGTTCTCGGCCGCCTCCAGCGCCGCGTACGCCGCCGACGCGGAGAGCGCGCGCACCGGCGCGGCCGCGGCGGCGGCGCCGGTGCTCCGGAAGGGGATGATGGGTCGGGTGGGCTCCCGCATCTGCATCGGTGTGGGGATGGGCGGCGCGCGCCGCCGTGCGCTCAGCGTTCCTCGATCTGCGCCAGCGGGGCAAGCCTGCCCCCCGCCAGCACCGCCACCGCGCGGATCCGCGCGCGCGCGGCGGCGCCCTGCCCTTTCGCCTCCACGCGCACCTCGGCGTGGCGCGGGGTGAAGGCGGCGCGGGCCAGCAGCTCCGCCAGCTGGTCCTGCACCCCTCCGCGTGCCTGCGGCGGGAGCGCCGGCACCACCTCGTAGGCGGAGAGGAACGACGCGGCCCTCCGCCGGTCGACCACCGCGTCCACCGCCTCCGGGCCGAACCCGGGGAGGGTGGAGAGCACCGCCGGCGGCGCGGTGTTCAGGTTCACCCGCCCGTCGCCCGCCACGCTCAGGTACCGGCCGACGGCCGCGTACGCCGCCGCGGTCACGCCCGGCACCGCGCGCAGCTCCTCCACCGTCCTGAAGGCCCCGGCCGGCGGCCGGGTCGCGACCGCCAGGGTGTCTTCCGGCGCCGCCAGCCAGCGCGACCCATGCTCCGCCCGCCAGGCGGTCACGGCATAGGCGAAGCGGTACGCCTCGTCCGTCGAGAGTCCGCAGGCCGCGCCCAGGGCGCGCAGCTCACCGGCGGCGGCGAGGTTGAGCTGGACCCTGGCGCGCGCGTCGACCACCGTCACCCGCACCTCCACGCCGTCGTAGTCCAGCCGCAGCGGGCGCACGAGCAGGGTGTCGGTCCCCGGCGGCGCGCCCGCGGCCGAGGCGGCGGAGAGCCGGGCGCGCAGCGCCTCCTCCGCGTGGGCCAGCCCGCCGCGCGCGGCCCAGCGGGCGCGGGCGGCGGCGCGGGCCGCGGCGGCGCCGCGCAGGTCCCCGCGCGCCCCGGCGTGCAGCTCGGCCGCGAGCGCGGCGGCCAGCACCAGCGCCCACAGCACCGCGATCAGCGCGAACCCGCGCCGGTCCCCCCGCCTCACCGCGCACCCCCGATCGCCTGCAGCCCCGGCCGGAGGGGCACCCGCACCGGGAGCCGCAGCAGGGCGGGAAAGCCGCCGGCGCGCGGGTCGGTCCCTACCTCCTGCGCCTGCGCCACGCGCAGCTCCACCGCCTCGGGGAGCACCGAATCCGACGCCCAGGCATCGACCCAGACTACGTGGTCATGCACCGTCGTGCGGTAGCGCACGTCCAGCGCGCCCGCCGCCCGCGCGACCTCCAGCGTCTCCGGCGGCTCCGCGCGCGGCCCCAGGGCGGCCACCTCAGCCAGCAGCCCCGAGGGGCCGAAGGTGGAGCGCTCGATCCAGAGGCGGATGCGGCGCGGACCCGGCCGCAGCGCGCCGCCGTCCTCCACGGCGAAGGCGAGCTCGTCGCGCGCCACGCCGGCCGCCCGGCGGTCCGCGCCGTCGAAGCGCCCGCCGCCGTCGAAGAGCGCCGCCGCGCGCAGCCAATCCTCCAGCGTCTGGCGGGCGCCGGCGCCGGGGAGCGCCGCCTCCCGCGCCCGCTCCACCGCCCGCCGCGACGCCGCCATCGATCCCACGACGCCGTACGCCGCCGCCGCCGCCGTCCCCGCGACGACGATGGCGACGAGCACCTCCACCAGCGTGAAGCCCGGCCGCGCGCGTGGCGCCACCATGCGCATCCCGAGATCCCCATCATCCCCATCCATCCGCGTATCCCCAACGTCCGCAGATCCCCATCGCCCCAGATCCGCGTCCCCAGATCGCATCCCGAAAGACCGCGGGTTGGGGGGCGGGAAGATGCGAGTAAACTCGCGGCTACAACGGCACGCAGTCCGCCTTCGCGGACACCAACGGCGGTCCGGCGTTCAATCCGCACTTCCGCACTTCCGCACTCACCGCCGCGCAAACCCCGGCAGCATCTCCGGGCGGTTGAACGTCGTCTCCAGCGAGTAGCTGCCCCCGGGTCCGTCGACGATGACGGCGGCGCGCACCAGGGCGGGCGACTGCGGCTCGCCGCGCATCAGGGCGCTCCAGCGCCAGGCGGCGAAGGGCGCGCGGAAACGGCCTTCGCGGGGCGACAGGTACGCAGCCAGAGAGTCCGCCGGGAGGAGGGCGAGCTCCTCCATCCGGGCCTCGGCCAGGGCCACGGCCTCGCGCGCGGGACCGACCTTCGCCTCGCCGACGAGGGCCTGGCGCGCGGAGGCCAGCAGCGGCACCAGCGCTACCGCCACGATCAGCAGCGCCACCACGGCCTCCACCAGGGTGAAGCCGCGGCGGTCAGCGAGCCGCACGCGCGTCTCCGCTCCACGGGTCCACCACGATCGCGATCCGCCCTCCCTCGTCCGTCACCGCCATGCGATCAGCCCGCGCGCGGCCGGCCGCGTCGAAGCTCACGCGCGCCGCCTCCCCGCGTCCCCCGACCACGCGACCTCCGGCCGGGAGCGGGAGGGAGCCCGCGCGCAGCGTATCCCCTTCCCCGTCGTCCATGTCCACGATCACGGA
>DASYJZ010000782.1:0-2940 GCA_035995965.1 Longimicrobium sp.
GCTCCCGACGGTACGGGCGAGCGCGGCCGCGCTCTCGGCGGCGCGCAGGGCGGCCAGGTCCTGCACGAACTGCCGCAGCGCGTCGCGGGCGGCGCGCTGCGCGTCGAGCACGGTGGTGATGGGGAATGCGCCCTCGCGGTACCCCTGCGTGGACATCGCCACCACGCGGTTCGCGTGTTCGAGCAGGGCGCGGTCGCGCTCCAGCCGCACGCGGGCGGCGGCGCGGTTGCGCTCGGCGGCGGCCAGCGCGGCGGCGCCCTCGCGCTGCGCGGCGGCCAGGGCGGCCCGGGCGCGCTGCAGCCCGGCCTGCGCGGCGGCGATCGGCCCGCGGTTGCGGTCCCAGATCGGGAGCGGGATGGTGATGCCGAAGGTGGGGAGGTACCCGGGCTGGCCGGGGTCGTGCCACTCCACGCCGGCCATGATCGACGGCGCGGCCCAGCGGTTGGCCCGCTCCTGCGCCACCGTGGCGGTCTGCTGCGCCACGTCGGCCTGCGCGGCCACGGTGCGCAGCTGCGCCCCCGCGACGCCCGGCGCGGCCCCCGGCGCGCCCGGCACGCCGCCCATCGGCGCGGCGGCCGGCGGCGCGGAGACGGCCCCCGCGAGCTCCGCCAGCGTCTCGGCGATGGTGATGGTGATGGTGGTGGAGGGGAGCCCCATCAGCGCCTGCAGGTCGAGGATCGCGGACACGGCGGCGAGCGAGTCGGTGAGCGCGGCGTTCTCCAGCCCGCCCTGCGACACCAGCGCGAGCTCCACGTCCAGGTCGCTCGCGTCGCCCGCGTCGCGGCGGACGCGGGCGATGCGCACCAACTCGGCGCCCTCGCGGGCGGTGCGGGCGGAGAGCGTGGCCAGCTCCTGGGCGGCCGCGGCCTGCACGTAGAGCGAATCGACCTGGTAGCGGACGGCGGCGCGCTCGATCTCCAGCCGGTAGCGCGCGCCCAGCGCGCCGGCCTCGGCGGCGCGGATGCGCGCGGAGCGCAGCCACGGGAACTCCAGCGGCTGGTCGGCGGTCACGTGGTACTCCGGCACCGCCTTGGAGTAGACCGCCGAGAGCGAGGGGTTGGGGAACGCGCGCGCCGTGAGCAGGGTCGCGCGCGCCAGCGCCGCGTCGGCGGCCGCGAGCTGGATGCGGCTGCCGTTGGAGAGCGCCGCGGCCTCGGCCTCGGCCAGCGTCACGCGCCGCTGCGCGCGCAGGGCCGGCGGCGCGGCCCACGCCGCGCCGGCGACCACCAGGATCATCCAGGTCCGCATACGACTCCGGTCCGGGGGTGAAGCTCCAGGTTTACGGCAGCACCTTCCACCACCGACAAGGGGCGCGCCCGGCCGCGGCCAAACGGCCCGGGAACCGCCCGCGCGGTTGCGGCGCCCGCGCGGAGAGCCGCGAGCGCCGCAGACGACGAGCGCCTTCGAGCCGTCCCTCATCCGCCTCCGCCCGGATGGATCTCAGCCGATCGCCGCGCCTGCCTTGCGGCGGCTCCGGCTCGCGCGAGAAGCAACGGCAAGCACCGGGCCGTATCCGGCGCCGGCCGTTATTCCGCCGTAAGATTCCCGTCGGAGACACTGCCCCGTCGGCGGCGCGCACGCGGCGAAAGGGCGGGGTGCGCGGCTTCATTCATACTGTTTCGGCTGATTGACTTTGCGCCCTGTCAGAACGAAAGCTCGTCAGCGGCCGAGGGCGCGATTCCTCCGCGAGTTGTGCTCCGAAAGCGCCGCCGAGGCCGCGCGTCAGCAACCGTGGAGGCGTTCCGGCCCTCGAGGAAACGCGCTGGCAGCGCCGTCCGAGCCCGCGTCACCGCACGGTCACAGTCGTGTCCAGCGCCACCGCCGGCTCCCGTTCGGCGTCGCGGTAGCTGTGGAGCACGCGGAAGGTGTAGCTCCCGGGAGGCAGCCCGCGCACCGCCACGCTGTACGTGAAGGTGCCGGTCGGCCCGGGACAGAGATCGCCGTTGGAGCGCGCCTCCACGTTCAGCGTGACGACCGATCCGAGACGGTCGGCGGCGCCGGCCAGGCGGTAGCAGGAGCTGGGCGTGGGAAACGTTCCCTTGGCCTCGATCCGGCGCGCCCGGCCGTTCGCCGTCGTCGGGGCGGCGGGGCCCGAGGTGGTGTCTCGCTTCTCGCGGAACACACCCCTCACCTCCAGGGGCCGGCGCCGCCCGGTGGCGGTCAGTGGAGCCAGCCGGTGTGCCACCGAGGATATCCGCACGTCCACGCTCACCGTGTCGTTCGGGCCCAGCCACACCGGCCGGGTGCGGGCGTCCGCATAGCCGCCTCGCGCCACCTCCACCCGATACGAGCCGCCGCCCGGCAACGCGATGGAGAAGCGTCCGTCATCGCCCGTGACCGCCCGGCGCGCGGCGCGTCGATCGCTCCCGATCACGGCCACGCGCGCCTGTGGCACCCCGCTCCCGGACGCGGCATCGATCACCCGCCCCGCGATGACCTGCGCGCAGGCCGAGCCGGGACTCCTCACGCAGAAGGCCGCCACCACGGCAGCCAGGGCGACACTGGAGCGCCTGAGGGCCGGCATCATGTCTCCTGCATTTCCTGGACGTCGTCCCGGGCGGGGGTTCGTGCGGCCGGCGCGTGGGGCGCGGGGTCCGCCGCCCCGGGGTGCGCGGCGGGGAGGAACAGCTCGAACAGGTTCCCGCCCGCGCCGGAGCGCGCCAGGCGCAGCGACCCGCCGTGCGCCTCGGCCACCCAGCGGGCGATGGAGAGCCCCAGCCCCGCCCCGCCGGTGGTGGACTCCACCGCGCGCGAGCGGGCCTTGTCCACCCGGTAGAAGCGCTCGAAGATGCGCTCCGCCGCGTCCGGGGGGATCGGCGGCCCCGCGTCGTGCACGGCGATGCGGCAGCCGCCGGGGGCCTCCTCCACCACCAGCCGCACGGTGGAGCCCGGCGGCGAGTACTTCAGCGCGTTGTCGAGCAGGTTCAGCAACAGCCGGTG
>DASYJZ010000783.1:0-2402 GCA_035995965.1 Longimicrobium sp.
GTCTGCGAAGGCGCGGTCACGGAGCCGAAGTACATCGACGGGTTCCGGATCGCCCACGGCGCCAACACGGTGCGGGTTCACGTAAAGGCGCCGGGCGGCGATCCGAAGGCGACCGTGGAGACTGCGATCAAGCTGACGGACGAGGCCGCGGATCGGGCACGCCGCGAGCGCGATGACAACCTCCGCTATGACGAGGTCTGGTGCGTGTTCGACGTCGACGAGCACCCTCGTCTGGACGAAGCGCGCCGCACTGCGGACGCGAGTGGCGTCCTTCTCGCCATCTCAAATCCGTGCTTCGAGCTCTGGCTCCTTCTCCATTTTGCCGACCAGACGGCGGCGTTATCGAGGAAGCGAGCCTCGGAGCTGTTGACGAAGCACCTGCCGGGCTATGCAAAGCACGTCCGTTTCGAGGAGATGGCTGCCGGGTATAGCGATGCGGCACGCCGGGCCGCGTCTCTGGACAGCCGTCATTTGCAAGCGGACACGCAAGGCGGCAATCCATCGAGCGGGGTCTATTGTTTGACCGAGCGGATCCAGGAGTTCGGCAGACGGCAGCGACTTCGACAGCGCTAGCCTCCGGAGCTGGAGGTCACAGGTTCGAATCCGCGCGGGCCGCGTTTCGTCACGAGCCCTGAAATCCTTGCGCCGCCGCACCTTCCGGATCGCCGGGGCTTTGCGAAGGGCGTTCGTTCCCTTAGCTTTACGGTTCTCTCCCACAGCCGCCGCTCCGATGCTCGGTTCGCGTAGATGACGCTGAAAGAAGATTTGATCGCGCAGGGCAACTGGCTCTTCCGCAACCGGAGCTGGGTGCCGCTGGTGGCCCTCGCCGGGCTGCTGGCGGCGCTTCCGTTCGCCCCCGCGCCGCCGGCCGGGCGCGACCGCATCCTGTGGGAGGGGTTCTGCATCGCCCTCTCCCTCGTCGGGCTCGCCGTGCGGGCTGCCGCGATCGGGTGCAAGCCGCGCGGGACGTCCGGGCGCAACCGCAAGGTGCAGAACGCGCAGGTGCTCAACACCACCGGGCTGTACTCCCTGGTGCGCCACCCGCTCTACCTGGGGAACGCGCTGATGTGGACGGGGATCGCCATCTTCCCGCGCGTCTGGGTGGCGGTGGTGTTCGTGGGCGCGTTCTTCTGGGTGTTCTACGAGCGCGTGATGCTGGCCGAAGAGGACTTCCTGCGCGTCAAGTTCGGCGCCGAGTATGAGCGCTGGGCCGACCGCACCCCCGCATTCATCCCCTCGCCCGCCAGCTGGCGGCCCCCCGAGCTCCCGTTCTCGCTGCGGGCGGTGCTCAAGGCCGAGTACCCCGGCTTCCTCGCGCTGGCGATCGTCTTCACCGCGCTGCGGGCGGGGCTCGACCTGGCGCAGTCGCACCGGCTGGTGCTGCGGCCCTTCTGGCTCGGGTTCCTCGCCGCCGGGGTGCTGGTCTACGTGGTGCTGCGCACGCTGCGGAAGCACACGGCCGTGCTGCAGATCCAGGGGAGGTGACGGCGCCCGCGCGCGGCATCCGCCGCCGCGGCCTGCACCGCGCGGTGTTCGCGCTGGCCGGGGCGTACAACCTGGCCTGGGGCGTGTACGCGGCGCTCGACCCGCAGTGGCTCTTCCGCGCCGCGGGGATGCCGCCGCTCAACCACCCGGCCGTGTTCGCTTGCCTGGGGATGGTGGTGGGCGTGTACGGCGTCCTCTACCTGGAGGTCGCCCGCGTGCCCGAGCGCGGGTTCGCGGTCGCCGCGGTGGGGCTGCTGGGGAAGGTGCTCGGCCCCATCGGTCTGGCGCGGCTGATCGCGAGCGGCGAATGGCCGCCGGCGACCCTCGTCCTCTGCCTCACCAACGACTTCGTCTGGTGGATCCCGTTCGCTATCTACCTCCACGACGCGTGGCCGTTCTACCGCTCCGGCTGGATCGCGGAACGCGGTTGAACGCGCAGCAGGGCCCGAGCTCGAAAAATTTGCCTCACGCAGAAGGCGCGGAGCCGCGGAGAGACCCCCAGGGCCTTCTCGGCGGCTCCGCGGCTTTGGGTGCCGTCGGCGGGGCGGCGACTAGCGCGTGCCGGCCGCCGGCTCCTCCACGCGGTGGAAGGGGTGGAGCCCCTCGATGGTTGCCGTCTCGGGGGTGCCGTCCGGGCCGAGCGCGAAGGTGAGGAAGTTGTCGCCGCGATCGCCCGGCTCGCGGAAACGCAGGCGGAAGGTGTCCCAGTTCCAGTGCTCCAGGTCGCCGGCGAGGCGCGGGCCGACGGTGGCGACCAGGCGCCCGCCCTCCACCCGCACCCGCAGGTCGCCATAGGCGGGGTCGCGGTAGAGGCCGGCATAGCGCGCGAGCGGCAGGGACGGGTGCGTCCCGCTCGCGCGGCGGGCGAGGCGCTGCGCGAGCGCCGAGTCCTCCTGCGCGGCCGCGGCGGCGTAGAG
>DASYJZ010000784.1:0-2902 GCA_035995965.1 Longimicrobium sp.
ATCCGAGGGATCTAGATTTTCCCCTGCAACGACGTCGGCTTCATCGCGGCGACAGGTCTTAGATCCCTCAGGTGCCGCCAAGGTTCAGCGTTGATTCGGGAACGGGGCGGCGGCACCTTCGGGATGACGTCCCCTTTGTACGAGCGATCTCAAGGACCGGAGTAACGTGTTGGGGGGACAGGAATGAGATACGATCGAGTCGGGCTCGTAGCAGTCACGCTGGCGCTGGTGGCGGGGACGGCGGGGGCGCAATCGACGCTGTACCGCTCGGACGCGTTCACCGTGACCGACACGTCGGTGCGGCAGGGGCGGTTCGAGGCGGTGGCGCTCTCGCGCGACACCATCGTCTCCACCTACCCGCGCTCGGGGCGGGAGATGCAGTTCCGCTTCTCCATCGACGCGCAGGACAACGAGTTCCGGCCGGGGACGCAGCACACCGTCTACATCCGCCCGACCAACGGCCGCATCGTCTCGCCCGTCTACGTCTTCGGGGAGGAGTCGCCGCCGGCGGACCCGACGCCGGAGGCGTACCCGACCAGCGAGGAAGGCATCGCGCAGGTCACCATCCGCCTGGACCTGCGCGAGGTGCTGCGCTCATTCACGCGCACCGGCGCGTACGATCCACCCGAGGGGCCGCCGATCACCCGGCGCGACCTCCACGTCTACGCCATCGGCAGCCTGGAGCCGCTGAGCTGGGATGCCTCCACCCTGCGCCCCGGCTCGGCCGCGGAGCTCACGGACCCCGACGGCGACAGCGTCTACGCCGTCACCCTGCCGATCGAGGCGCAGTACACGCGGCCGCGCGATGCCTCGGGGCGCGGGATCTGGGCGCGGCACGCGGACCTCTCCGCCTTCCCGCAGCTCCGCTCGCCCGCGCCCCTGGTGGACGCGCTCTACCGGATGTCGCTCGAGGAGCTGCGGCAGCTCGTGCGCGACGACGGCGCGCTCTCGGCGGGCGCCAAGTGGCCGGGGGTGTGGACGCGCGACGTCTCGTACGCGTCGGTGCTCGGGCTGGCGATCGTCGCGCCGGACGCGGTGCGCCGCAGCCTGCTGGCGAAGGTCGACCCGGGCGGGCGCATCATCCAGGACACGGGGACGGGCGGATCGTGGCCGGTGTCGACCGACCGGATGACGTGGGCGCTGGCGGCCTGGGAGCTCTACGCGGTCACCGGCGACCGCGACTGGCTGCGGCGCGCGTACGACGTGATCCGCCGCTCCGCTGAGGCGGACCTGCACGCGATCGTCGATCCCGAGACGGGATTGGCGACGGGCGAGACGTCGTTCATGGACTGGAGGGAGCAGAGCTACCCGCGCTGGATGGAGCCGCGCGACATCGCCCGCTCGGCGGCGGTGGGGACGAACGTGGTGCACTACGCCACCTACCGCATCCTGGCCGACATGGCGGAGGCGCTGGGAGAGCCGTCCACGCGCTGGAGCCGCACCGCCGACGGGCTGCGCACCGCCATCAACGCGCACCTGTGGCAGCCGGGGCTGGGGTGGTACGCCTCCTTCCGCTACGGCCGCACCTTCCCCTCCCTCGCGCCGCGCTCGGACGCGCTGGGAGAGGCGCTCGCGATCATCTACGGGGTCGCGGACTCGGCGCGCGGGGCGCAGGTGTCGGCGCGCACGCCGGTGGTGGCGTTCGGCGCGCCGACGTTCTGGCCGTACATCCCCAACATGACGAAGTACCACAACGCGGCACTGTGGCCGTTCGTCAACGCGTACTGGACCTGGGCCGCCGCCGAAGCGGGAAACACCGCGGCGGTGGAACACGGGCTGGCCTCCATCTACCGCCCCGCCGCGCTCTTCCTGACCAACAAGGAGAACATGGTGGCGCAGACGGGGCACTTCGACGGCACCGTCCTCAACTCCGACCGCCAGCTCTGGAGCGTCGCCGGGAACCTGGCGACGCAGTACCGCGTGCTCTTCGGGATGCGCTTCCGTCCCGATCGCCTGGCGTTCGCGCCGATGGTGCCGCCCGCCTACGCCGGCGAGCGCACCCTGTCGAACCTGCGCTATCGCGGCGCCGTGCTCACGGTCACGGTGCGCGGCTCCGGCGACGGCGTCGCGTCCGCGCGGCTGGACGGGAGGCCGGTCGCGCGCGCCGAGATCCCCGCCACGCTGACGGGGGCGCACACGCTGGAGATCGAGCTGAACGGGCGCTGGCCGGCCGGCTCGATCAACACCGTCGCGAACCGCTGGGCGCCGGAGACGCCGTCCGCCACCCTCCGGGGAGATTCGCTGACGTGGACGCCGGTGCCGGGCGCCGCCCGCTACGGCGTGTACCGCAACGGGCGGATGACGCTCTCGACGCGCGACACGCGGACGGTGCTGGGACGGACCGACGGCGTCGAGGAGTACCAGGTGATGGCCCTCGACTCGTCGGCCGTGCCGTCGTTCCTGAGCGAGCCGGTACGGAGGGTGCCGTCCGGGGCGGAGACCGTCGCCCGGCCGACGGGCGCGCCGCTGGAGCGCGAGCACGCCGGGTTCACGGGCCAGGGATACGTCCGCCTCACGCGCGAGCGGAACACCACCGTCACGGTGGCGGTGCGGGTGACGTGCGGCGGCACCTACGACGTGGACGCGCGCTACGCCAACGGGAACGGACCGATCAACACCGACGCGAAGGCGGCCATCCGCACGCTGCTGGTGGACGGCCGCCCCGTGGGGGTGCTGGTGATGCCGCAGCGCGGCGTGAACGCGTGGGAGGACTGGGGATACGGGACGACGGTGCGGGTGCGCCTCACGCCCGGCGCGCACACGCTGGCGGTCACGTACACGCCGCTGGACGAGAACATGGACCGCCGCGAGAACACCGCGCTCCTCGACCACCTGCGCCTGACGCGGGTGTCGGCGTGCCGATGAATCCGTAAAGGCATCTCACGCAGAGCCGCGGGGCCGC
>DASYJZ010000785.1:0-1937 GCA_035995965.1 Longimicrobium sp.
GCCAGAGCATCAGCGCCACGGCCCCACCCAGCCCCGCCAGGAAGATCAGCTCGCCTACCAGGTCCAGCAGCGTCATCCGCGCGCCGGCGGCGAGGAGGAACGACCGCGACTCGTGCCAGGCGCGGCGGAAGCGGGAGAGGACCTCCTCCTGCAGCCCGAACACCCGCAGCTCCATCCCCGCGTTGCGGTCGACGGTGAGCGCCTGCAGGTGGCGGACGCGCCGCAGCGGCTCGGCGGAGCGCGCCTCGGCGTCCTGCTGCCAGCCCTGCTGCACGATGGAGATGGGGATCGCCGGGAGGGCGAAGGGCACCAGTAGCAGGAGCCAGGGGCTCACGAAGGCGAGCGCCACCAGCGTCCCCACGCCGGTGACCACCATGTTGGCGGTGTAGATGAGCGTGTTTAGCGAGGTGCCCAGGATCCCCTGCTGCTGGCGCAGGATTTCCAGCCGGTCCTGGTAGTCCGGCCGCTCGTGGTGCTCCAGCCCGGGGAGCTCGGAGGTGAGGGTGGCGATCTGGCGATCCAGCGCGAACCCCACCTCCTCGGCCAGGCGGTTGCGCGTCCAGCTCCCCACCCAGAGCCCCAGGAACCAGAGCACGCGGGTGGCGGCGATCCCCGCCACGCCCAGGGTGATCAGCCGCGCGTCGTGCCGGAGCGCGCCGTCCACCAGGAGCTTGAGGAAGAGGCCGAAGAGCGGGAAGCGCAGGTGGCCGATGGGCTCCAGCAGCAGCCCGGCGGAGCGCCAGGGGTCGGCCTTCCACGCGGCCCGCACCAGCAGGCCGACGGCGCGCAGCGACTCACGCATGTGCCACCTCCTCTCCGTCGGCGCCGTTGGTCAGCGGATCGACGGCGAAGCGCTCGGCCTGCAGCGAGTACATGCGCGCGTAGAGGCCGCCCGCCCGCAGCAGCGAGGCGTGCGTCCCGTCTTCTGCCACCCGTCCGCCCTCGATCACCACGATGCGGTCGGCGTGGCGGACGCTGGAGAGGCGGTGGGAGACCAGGATGGTGGTGACGTCGCGGGTGAGCTCCAGGAAGCGCTCGAAGAGCTCGGTCTCGGCGCGGACGTCGAGCGCGGCGGTGGGCTCGTCCAGGATCAGCAGCCCCGCGCCGCCGCGCACGGCGACCAGCGCGCGGGCCAGCGCCACCCGCTGCCACTGCCCGCCGGAGAGGTCCGCGCCGTCCTGGTATTCGCGCGCGAGGGTGGTGTCCCACCCCTTCGGCAGGCGGGAGGGGAGCTCGCCGCCGCCCGCGTCGCGCAGCGCGCCGTCGAGCGCGTGCGCGTCGCCCATCAGCGGGAGATGGCCGAAGCCCACGTTCTCGCGCAGCGGCAGGGGATAGCGCACGAAGTCCTGGAAAATCACCCCCACGCGCCCCCGCGACTGCAGCGGCGAGGCGCCGCCGTCCAGCGTGATGCGGCCGCCGTCGGGCTCGTACAGCCCGCAGAGGAGCTTGATGAGCGTGCTCTTCCCCGCTCCGTTCTCCCCCACGATGGCGAGCGACTGGCCGGCGGGGACCTCCAGGTCCAGCCCGTCGAGCGTGGGCTCCTGCCGGCCGCGGTAGGTGAAGCGGACGCCCTCCAGGCTGACGGCCACCTTCCCCCGCGCGGGGGAGATGGCGGGCGCGGCACCCCCGGCGCGGAGGGCGGACGAGGCCGCGCCGTCGCGCACGGAGGCGACGCGCTCCGCCACGGCGAGGGACTGGATGAGGATGAACTGCGGGTCGCCGATGATCCCCAGGTCCACCGTGGCGATGGCCGCCTGCACGAAGACCAGCAGCGTGGCCGCCTCGAGCTGGCCGTGCGTGGCCGCCCAGCCGAGCGCGCCGAGCACCGCCGCGTGCGCAACCGCCAGCGCCACCGCGGTGGCGGCAGTGAGCGCGCGGCTGGTGCGCCGGCTCTCCCACATCACCCCCAGCGCGTCCAGCCAGGCCTCGCCGTAGCG
>DASYJZ010000786.1:0-7794 GCA_035995965.1 Longimicrobium sp.
CGCTCACCGCCATCGCCGCCATCGCCACGCGCGCCCGCCCCAGCCGGTCCGCCCAGCGCCCCGCCAGCACGCACCCCGCCGCGCCCACCCCGATCACCGCGAAGCCGACCAGCCCGGAGCCGCGCGACGCCGCCTCCGCCGCGGACCCGCGCAGGGAGAGCACGTCGAAGAAGAAGACGGCGACCCAGGTCCACATCGCGTAGAGCTCCCACATGTGCCCCAGGTACCCGCCGATCGCGAGCCGCGTCGGCCCGTGCCGCACGACGGCGCCCACCAGCCGCCACGAGAACGGCCGCCGCGCGAACGGGTACGGCCCGTCGCGGTATCCCCATCCCACCAGCAGCGCCGCGATCACCGCGCCGGCCGAGGCGGCGAGCACCACCGGCCGGAGCCTGGCCCCTTCGAGCGCGTGGATGAGGTACGGCGTCGCCTTCCCCAGCGTCAGCGCGCCGACGACGGTGCCGATGGCGAGCCCGCGCCCGGCCTGGAACCAGGTCGCGATCATCTTCATCGCGGGGGGATAGACGCCGGCGAGGAAGAAGCCCGTCGCGAAGCGCAGGGCCAGCGCGGGCGCGTATCCCGGCGCCGCCAGCAGCAGCGCGTTCGCCGCCGCGGCGCAGAGGGCGGACACCGCGAAGTAGGGCCGCGCCGGGACCACGTCCGCCAGGTTCAGCAGCGCGGCGACGGCGGTGCCCGCGACGAAGCCGAGCTGCACCGTGGTCGTGAGCCACGCCGCCTGCTGCGCGTCGAGGCGCCACAACTCGCGGAGCTGCGGCGCCAGCGCGCTCGCCGTGAACCAGAGCGACATCCCCAGCAGCTCCGCGACCGAGAGCAGCGCCAGGATGCGCCAGCGGTGCGGATGCGAAACAGGTGAAAGATCCATGGGTTACGTAGATGGCTGCGGCGCCGAGCCGCTGGCGGCAGCCGGGAGGTTAGCTAGCTATCGGGCCGAGTGCGCTACACACCTCAACAGGTCAACGCACCTCAGCAATGTCTTGGCCGAGAAGCGCGATGCTGTTGATCCATCCCGTAGCACCGGCTTGGCTCCCGTTGCGGACGGTGACGTGATACCAAGGAGAGTTGCGAAGATCTTGGACCGCGATCACGCGGACGAGTGTGCCTACCTCCATCTGGCGAATATCCTCGATAGCCTTCAGCGGATCTACTGGCTCTAACTCCGGCATGAGCGGGGTTCGCTTCGCCAGTCGGTATGTCGTTCCCAACTTTAGGTTAAGGGGATCGGCCCAGTGGGTCTGACCCACACCTTCCGAATGAAATGGCTTCGGGATTGAGATGGTGCGTTGAATGAGCCGGCGGCCATCCTCATCGACCGTGACCACGCCTCCTCGAAGGTTCGCATTCCAACGCGTGAAGGGTGGATCTTGGATCATCGGGACTACAAAGTCGATTTCTATCTGATCACTAATCGTGCGGACTGAAAACGGCTCCCCCAACTGCGACAACATTCGCTGCCGGTCATCCAGACGCCCGCCCCACTCCGCATCGTCGAGTGTGATTGCATGTAAGGTTCGCCACTCACCGACCTTCGTTTTAGCCGAGAAATATTCGACGCTGTATGTCTCGCTGTCCTCGCGAGTGCGAAAATGTCGGTCCACACTAACCATCAGATCCGTCTGGTCCGGGAGATCAGTGTCGAGCACGAGTGCGAGTCTGTTCGCGTGCAAGTCGTACCGAACGTTGAAGGTGTCAGAGAGGATCAACCCGTCTGAAGTGATTCGTCCCGGGTGCCCGGGTGATTCATGTGCGCCTGTCCCTAGGATGTACTGTGTCGGGTGGGCTATCAGCAGACTGATAAGGAGGCTCGGGCTGATCACATGCAGAAACTGCGACAATGGTGTTTACGATTGAGAATACGAGAGCAGATACATGGCGCATGTGCAGCCCATTCATGGTAAGGGGAACCTGTGTACCAGATTAACTATGGCTACGAGCCGAACAGCTCTTCCTGCACCCCGGGCCTGGCGGGGTAGATGATGGAGCCGTCGGCGCGGACGAGGGCGTGCTCGGAGAAGCGCGCGGGGGTCGCGGCGCCGGGCCCGACAATGTCGGCGACGGAGACGCCGCGGGCCAGCAGCGCGTCGGTGATCAGGCGCCGATGGCAGCGCCAGGGGACGGCCTCGGCGCACATGATCATGGTGGTGCGATCGGCGGACTGGGCCATCAGCCGCTCGAGCGCGGCGCGGAAGGGCGGCGTGGCCATGTAGTCGGCGTACGCGCGGAAGGCGGCGTGGCGCCACGCGGTGTTCGGAGACGCCGCCCCGACCTCGGAGTCGCGCCGGCCGCCGAGCGCCTCGGCGTGCGCGTACGCGATCCCCGTTTCGGCGAGCGACGCGGCCAGCGCTGCGCTGCCGAAGTGCGGATGCCGCCGCGACCCGGGGAAGCGCCGCACGTCCACCAGCAGGTCGACGGCGTGTTCCCGCAGCAGCGCGACGAACTGCTCGATCGTGCGGGTCGAGTGCCCGATGGTGTAGAGGGTGCGCGGCTCCGCCATGCGGGACACTCTGGGGCGAGGAGCACGGCCGGGCAACTCTTGGCGCCGTCGGGAGCCCGGGTTGGGCCGCGGGTTAAACCGCCGGGTTGGGGGCACCACCGATTGGAGTCCGCCGGGTTGGAGTCCGCCGGGTTGGAAACCCGGCGCTGGAACGGCACGAAGTCCGCCTTCGCGGACTGCACCTCGGGTTCCGGGGTGTTCGACACGCCGTTTTGCTGCGGCGGCCTTTTATATTAGATCCTTCGGCCGCCGCGGAGCCTTCCCGTGGACGCGGGTCAGGCGCGGCGGCGGCGGTCAGGATGACGTCTTCGGGGGGCGCGGGATACAACGATCGAGCCCGCGACCGGGTTGGCTGCGGGCTCCGTCTGTTGCCTTTGGTGTCCGCGCAGGCGGACTGTGTGCCGTTGTAGCCGCGAGTTTACTCGCAAGTTCGCGCACACCAATCACCACTTCGCGCACACCAATCTCCGCCTCGTCGCGCGCAAATCTCCGCCTGGTGCGCAAATCTCCTCTGCGTCTCCGCGCCTCTGCGTGAGATGGCGTTGCTGGTTTCGAGGATCAGCGCGGAGCCGGCGTCCGCCGCTGCTGCGCGCGGGCGATCCGCCGCAGGTCCGCCTCGGCGGCGATGTAGCCGAAGGGCGCCCAGTTCTCGGCCGAGGTGATGCGCCAGAAGATCGCCTCGGCGTCGCTCTGGCGGCCGTTGTAGAGGTGCCAGTTGCCCACACCGTACGCCTGCGTGGCGATCTCCACGTTGCTGCGGCCGGCGGGGTCCAGCAGCGAGTCCGGTGGGAGCTCGCCGCGGTAGAGGCGGATGCGGCGCAGGTAGGCCTGGTTCTCCAGCACCCGCACCTCGGGGCCGAAGGGGCGCAGCACCGCGGCCGCCTCGGCGGGGCGGCCCGCGCGCCGCAGCGACATGTAGAGCCAGTCGGCGGCGCCCACGCGCGAGTCGTCGTTGCGCGCCAGCGCCAGCGCGCCCTGGAACGCCGCGGCGGCCCGGCCGAACTCGCCGCGCAGGTAGTAGGCGAGCCCCAGGTGATACCAGATGTTGCCCTGCAGGGTGGAGCGCGCGCCCGCGGCGGTCGGCGTGGCGTCGGGCTCCTCCTGGTCGGGCTGGCCGCGCACCAGCCGCACCGCGTGCTCCAGGTCGCCCACGGCGCGGTCGAACCGCCGCACCGTGATCCAGCGGTGCCCGCGGAAGCGGTAGAAGCGCGCGTCGCGCGGGTGCTTGCGGATCCCCTCGGTGAAGAGCGAGATCGCCTCGCGGTAGTGGCCCAGCGCCGCCGCGCGGCGGCCGTACCAGAGGATGGCGTCGGCGTCGTCGGGTGCCTTCTCGTAGGCCAGGCGCGCGGTGTCGAGCTGCGCCTCGAGCCGCTGGCGCAGCTCCAGCGGCAGCTCGGGCGGGTAGAGGGGCTGGCCGGAGAGCGAGCGCGCCTCGGGCTCGCCCGCGGGCCCGGGGCCTTTCCCCACGTGCGGCACGCACCCCGCCAGCGCCGCCGCACAGGCGAGCGCGAGCACCCGCGCGATCAGGCGCGGCGCGGTGCGCGGGCGGGTGACGGGCTGGGGCATCCGTGTAGCGGGGTGCGGGCGGAGCGTGCGCGGAGCGATGAAGCGGCGTTGGGTCAACAGGATACGGAGCGCATCCCCAAAAGAAAAGGGTGCGAATCCCCCCCGGCTCACTTTCTCGATCCAGATGTTCGTCGGTCGCAGTAACTGATTGGCTCTCACAGGGGTCACAGGGGTCACGGAGGAACTTCATCGATTTTCCGCTGTGTCCCCCGTGACCCCTGTGAGAGATTTCTTTTGACGGTGCTGGTCGAACGCACGGTCGATCAGCCGAAACGATCCGAGGCGTTTTCATCCCGCATCGAGCCGTGTTCGCGGTAGATTCCAACCTCCCGCCGCATCCCCCTGTCAAACGCCTCTGCCAGGCCACGAGACGGCGCCACCCGCGACACCCTGGAGCAACCCTCTGTCCGGACAAACCCTGGCGGTGACGGGCGGTGACGCGGCGCTGGCGGCCGCGGGCGACGCCCACGCGTTCGCCCGCCTGTACCGGGACCACGCCGGCCGCATCCACTCCCTGGCCCGCCGCATGGCCGGCGACGACGAGGCCGACGAGCTCACCCAGGACGTGTTCGTCCGCGCCTGGGAGAAGCTGCGCACCTTCCGCGGCGAGAGCGCGTTCGGCACCTGGCTGCACCGGCTGGCGGTGAACCTGATCCTGGCCAGGCGCGGCGCCTCGGCACGCCGCCGGAGCCGCGACGCGGGGGACGAGGCGCTGGAATGGACCCCGGCGCGCTCCGCGACGCCGGAGCTGGCGATGGACTTCGAGGCGGCGCTGCGGCGGCTCCCCGACGGGGCACGGCAGATCTTCGTGCTGTTCGACGTGGAGGGGTACCGGCACGAGGAGATCGCCGAGATGCTGGGCTTGAGCGTGGGGACCAGCAAGAGCCAGCTCCACCGCGCACGCATGATCCTGAGGGAGCACCTGACATGACCGAGACCGTGCTGCACGAAGACGAGTGGACCGGCCGCCTGAGCGAGTACCTGGACGACGAGCTGTCGGCCGGCGACCGCCTGGCGCTGGAGGAGCACCTGCGCGGCTGCCCGGGGTGCCGCACCACGCTGGAGCAGCTACGCGCGGTGAAGGTGCGCGCCGCCGGCCTGGGCGAGAGCCTCCCCGGGCCGCACGTGTGGCGCGCCATCGCCGAGCGCATCGGCGCGCCCGGGGTCACGCCGGACGACGCGGGCGACGAGCTGGCCGCCCGCCGCGCCCGCAGGCGCATCCTCTTCCCCTGGATCCAGGCCGGCGCCGCCGCGGCCGCCGTGCTGGCGGTGGGGATCGGGATCGGGCGGATGACGAAGGGGCCCGCGCGGCTTCCCACCGCCCACGTGGAGGCCCCGGCGCCGGGGACCTCCATGACCGGCGGCGGCTACCGCGTGGCCGTGGCCCAGCACCTCTCGCGCACCGAGACGCTGCTCGCCTCCTTCCGCGCCGACGCGGCCGGCGGGCGGGTGGACGCGTCCGCCGGGGAGTGGGCGGGGCAGATGCTGAGCACCACCCGCCTGCTGCTGGACTCGCCCGCCGCGGACGACCCGAAGCTGCGGGCGCTGCTGGAAGACCTGGAGCTGGTGCTGGCGCAGATCGCCGCACTGCCCCGCCGCACCGACACCGACGCCAACACCACCGAGGTGGACATGGCCCGCCGCGCCGTGGAGGAGAAGCAGCTGCTCCCCCGCATGCAGACGCTGGCGCCCGCCGGTTCGCCCGCCACCCTGGGAGAATCGTAGATGCTCCGCTCCATCCCCCTGATCGCCGCCGGCCTGGCGCTGCTGGCCGCCCCGCTCGCCGCGCAGCGCGCCTCGTTCGCGCGGCTGGCGCTGGCCGACGGTCCTCCGCCCGCGGCGTTCCCGCAGGACCCGGCCGACGCGCTGTACCGCCAGGGCCGCGAGGCGCTGAACCGCGAGGAGTGGCTCACCGCCGCCCGCCGCTTCCAGCAGATCCGGCAGAGCTACCCGCGCTCGCGCTACGCCGCCGACGCGCTGTACTGGGAGGCGTTCGCCCGCTACCGCACCGGCCGCACCGACCAGCTGCGGATGGCGCTGGGGGGGCTCGACACGCAGCGCAGCCGCTTCCCCGGCGCGAGCACGCGCCGCGACGCCGACCAGCTCGCGGCGCGCATCCAGGGCGAGCTGGCGCGCCAGGGCGATTCGCGCGCGGCCGAGACGGTGGCCGTGGACGCGCGCCAGGCCGCCCGCTGCGAGCGCGGCCGCGGCGGCGACGACGACGAGCGCATGGCCGCGCTGAACGCGCTGCTGCAGATGGACGGCGACCAGGCCCTGCCGCTGCTGCGCAGCGTGCTGGCGCGCCGCGACGCCTGCTCCGAGGCGCTGCGCTCCAAGGCGGTGTTCCTGGTGTCGCAGAAGGCGGGAGGCGAGGCGGAAGACATCCTGCTGAACGTGGCCCGCACCGACCCCAGCAGCGAGGTGCGCGGCCAGGCGGTGTTCTGGCTGTCGCAGACGGGCACCGAGCGCGCGCTGGACGCCATCGAGCAGATCCTGCGCACCACCAGCGACCCGGAGATCCAGGAGAAGGCGGTCTTCGCGCTGTCGCAGCACCGCAGCCCGCGCGCCGCGCAGCTCCTGCGCACCTACGCCGAGCGCGAGGGCGCGCCGGAGAACGTGCGCGAGAAGGCCATCTTCTGGATCGGGCAGCGCTCCACGCCCGAGAACGCGGCGTACCTGCGCGCGATGTTCGGCCGCCTGCGCGACGACGAGCTGAAGAAGAAGGTGCTGTTCTCGCTCTCGCAGATGCGCGGGCAGGGGAACGAGCGCTGGATCCTGAACGTGGCCCTGGACGCGGGCCAGCCGGTGGAGGTGCGCAAGCAGGCGCTCTTCTGGGCGAGCCAGGCCGGCGTGCCGCTGGCCGAGGTGGTGGGGCTGTACGACCGCCTGCGCGACGCCGACCTGCGCGAGCACCTCATCTTCGTCCTTTCCCAGCGGATGCGGGACGCGGCGGCGATGGACAAGCTCATCGAGATCGCACGCCACGACCCCGACCGCCGCATGCGCGAGAAGGCGCTGTTCTGGCTGGGCCAGTCGCGCGACCCGCGCGCCCTCCGCGCCCTCAGCGAGGTGATCGGCCAATGAGCAGACAGCTGATGCGGGCCGCCGCCCTGCTGGGCGCGCTGGCCGGGACCGCGGTGGCCGGGTGCGCCGACGCGCAGGCGCGGCAGGGCGGGCTGGCGTCGCGGGTGGCCGCCGCGCCCGAGGGGGAGGTGTGGATGCACTTCACCTCGCGCCCCGGCGTGTGCGGCAGCGAGAACGGGATCAGCACCTCGTCGGCCCACGCGCGCGGCCGGAGCTACGTCAACACCGGCGACGACGGGGATGGCCGGTGGGGATGCGAGGAGGGGCCGGTGTGGGTGGCGCTGGAGCGGCGCGGCGGGCGGGTGGAGAAGGTGCGGATGAAGGTGGCGCGCGGCTGGAGCACCGCCGGCCGCGGGCGGGTGACGGACCTGGGCGTGGTGGGCGCGCGCGAGGCGTCGGAGTACCTGCTCGCGCTGGCCGAGCGCGCCGACGGCCGCGTGGGCGAGGAGGCCATCGTTGCCGCCACGCTGGCGGACAGCGTGACCACCTGGCCGGCGCTGCTGCGGCTCACCCGCAACACCGCGCTGCCGCAGGGGACGCGGCGCTCGGCGGTGTTCTGGCTGAGCCAGCAGGCGGGCGACCGCATCACCCGCGAGCTGTCGGCCTTCGTGAGCGACAGCGAGGAAGACCGG
>DASYJZ010000787.1:0-4370 GCA_035995965.1 Longimicrobium sp.
CTTCACGATCACGCCGTTGTCGGGGATGGCGCCCTCGCGGTGCCCCGTCGTCATCCACGCCCACACGCGCGGCGAGTAGTAGACGCGCACCGCCGGGTGCGTCCCGAAGTTCCTGCCGTCGATGAACGGCCCGGTGTTGCGCACCTCGCGGTCGTGCACCCAGGCGCGATAGCACCCCTGCTTGAGGAAGTCGTTGAGCAGCGGCTCGTACGCCTGCTCGCCCACCGCGCTGGGGAGCGGAAGCGAGTCCGGGCAGACGCGCGCGCCCGCGGCGAGCGACGTCTGCGGGCCGAGCGCGAGGGCCACGCAGAGGACGACCGCCGCGAGCATGGCGGCGGAGAGCTGCACTTCACGGCGGCGGGTCATGGGGCTCGGCGGGGCGGGGGACGGACGGCGGGACCGGGGGCCATCGACGTGGAGGACGCATAGGGATGCACGCCGCGGCGGCCCGCGTCAAGGCCCCCGGGCGCCCACGGACAGGCCGACCGCGGAGATTACCCCCTCGCTCCGGACGCCCGAGGATCGGATCCAGGACGGGCATGGACGGTGTCTGCCAGCTTAAGGGCGTATTCAGAGCGGCGCATGTTCTGCAGCAGCGGTTCACCCCTCAGTCGTCAACCTTCACCGGAGGTGGAAGATGCAGTCGATGCAAGGCAAAACGCGCAGCTCGCGGCTGTCGCTGGATTCGCTGCTGGTGGAGACGTTCGAGGCGGGAAAGGGAGAGCTGATGGCCCTGATGCCGCCTACGACGCACTTCACCGGCCGCGACTCCACCTGCCCGTGCTGCTCGGACAACTTCACCTGCCCGTGTAGCTTCCCCTGCGCCGCGTGACCGCAGGCCCCGCCCCGGCCGTGCGGCCGGGGCGGGTCGCGGCCGCGGCGCGAGACGCCGTAGTCGCCGCGGCTCCGGCGTCCCCGTTTGCGGCGCGGGGGTGAGTCCGCGCAGATTGCCCCGAGGCGGTTCTCGTATCGACCGCACTCCCCCCGCCCGCGCCCCCGATGACCGATCCCCATCCCGTCTCCACGCCCGTTCCTCAGCCGGCCCCGGCGCCGGATCCTCCGCTCTCACCGACGCCGTCCGCGCCGAAGCCCGTCGTCCTCCGGCACGTGGAGTCCATCCCCGAGCCGGGGCTGCGCGACGGGGTGTGGATGTCCCCGACGCACTTCGCCGTCGCGGGCGAGGCGGGGGTGGGGATGTACGACGTGTCGCTGGCCGAGCCGCGGCGGGGCCCGCTGGGCACCAGCACCGACGTCACCGCGCTGGCGTGGATCCCCGCCACCCGCACGCTGGTGCTGGGCGACAGCGGCGGCGAGGTGCACTCCAACGAGTTCTCGGGGCGCTCCGGCCTGCACACCGCCGAGAACCGCGACCGCATCACCGCGCTCGAGGCGGACCCCGCGGGACGGCGGATCCTGTCGGTGAGCGAGATGGACGTGGTGGTGATCGACCGGTCGACGGGCGGCGAGTGGCGCCTGGGCGAGCAGTACCGTGCCGCCGCGTGGCTGGGCGACGGCGTGCTCGCCACCGTCGGCGAGCGGGACGTGGAGGTGTGGTTCTGCGAGACCCGCGGCCAGGTCGCGCGGCTGGACGCCCCCGCCGGGCGCGTCCGGGCGCTGGAGTACCTCGCCCGGCCGCAACTGCTGGCGATCGGGCTGCGTGACGGGGAGGTCGCCTTCTGGTCGCTGGTGGAAGACCCGCCGCAGTCCCGCGGCGCCATCCGCCAACCCGACGGGCTCGCCGCGCTCGCCGTGGCGCCCGACGACATGACGCTCGCGACCGCGTCCGACGCCGGCGGAATCCGCGTCTGGCGCGACTTCTCTCCCCAGCCCCCCGCCGCGGTGGACGCCGGCGCGCCCGTCCTCGCGCTTCGCTTCTCGCCCGACGGCACCCGCCTCGCCGCCGTCACCGCGGAAGGGATCGTGCTCTTCGCCGTCACGGAAGACGCCACCGCTCAGTAGAACTGCCGTTTCACGCAGAGACGCAGAGGAACGGAGAGTGCCGGCAGCGGTCTCTCTGTTCCTCTGCGTCTCTGTGTGAAACGGCAGTTCTGGCAGACAAACGGCCAATCTGACAACCTCTTCGCGGCACGCGACTTGACTATGGTGTGAGCAGGCCGGCACCGCTTGACAGCGGGCCGCGAGGGGCTATGTTGTCCCCGGTTCGTTAGCACTCTCACGGAACGAGTGCTAACAACGATCCATCCTGCAACTCAAATCAACACGGGAGGCTCGATCCATGGCTACCGCGACCGACATCAAGGTCAAGCCGCTTGCCGACCGCGTCGTCATCAAGGCGCTGGAAGAGGCCGAGACGATGCGCGGGGGGCTGTACATCCCCGACACGGCGAAGGAAAAGCCGCAGCAGGGCGAGGTGATGGCCGTCGGCCCCGGCAAGCTCTCGGAAGAGGGCAAGCGCATCGACATGGAGCTGAAGGTGGGCGACAAGGTGCTCTACGGGAAGTACAGCGGCACCGAGGTCACCGTCGACAACGAGCAGTACCTCATCCTCCGCGAGAGCGACGTGCTCGCCGTGGTCGGCTGAGCGCGCTCGCATCCGAAGATCCGTACCTGAACCTCGCTGAAGGAGACAAAGAGACATGGCTGCCAAGGAACTGACGTTCGGCGTCGACGCGCGCGCCGCGCTCAAGAAGGGCGTGGACCAGCTCGCCGAGGCCGTGAAGGTCACGCTGGGCCCCAAGGGCCGCAACGTGGTGATCGACCGCAAGTTCGGCTCGCCGCTGATCACCAAGGACGGCGTGACCGTGGCGAAGGAAGTGGAGCTCGAGCACCCGATCGAGAACATGGGCGCGCAGATGGTGAAGGAGGTCGCCACCAAGACCAGCGACCTGGCCGGCGACGGCACCACCACCGCCACCGTGCTCGCCCAGGCGATCTTCCGCGAGGGGCTGAAGAACGTGACCGCCGGGGCCAACCCGATGTCGCTCAAGCGCGGCATCGACAAGGCCGTGGAGCGCGTGGTCGCCGAGCTCAAGAGCATGAGCGTGGAGACGGCCGGCAAGAAGGAGATCGCGCAGGTCGGCACCATCTCCGCCAACAGCGACGAGGAGATCGGCAACCTGATCGCCGACGCGATGGAGAAGGTGGGCAAGGACGGCGTGATCACGGTCGAGGAGGCCAAGGGGCTGGAGACCACGCTGGAGACGGTCGAGGGGATGCAGTTCGACCGGGGCTACCTGTCGCCGTACTTCGTCACCGATCCGGAGCGCATGGAGGCCGTCCTCGAAGACGCCATGATCCTGATCCACGACAAGAAGATCAGCTCCATGAAGGACCTCCTCCCGGTGCTGGAGAAGGTGGCGCAGCTGGGCCGGCCGCTCCTGATCATCGCCGAGGACATCGAGGGCGAGGCGCTCGCCACGCTGGTGGTGAACAAGCTGCGCGGCACGCTCAAGGTGTGCGGCGTGAAGGCCCCCGGCTTCGGCGACCGCCGCAAGGCGATGCTGCAGGACATCGCGGTGCTCACCGGCGGGCAGGTGATCTCCGAAGAGGTCGGCTTCAAGCTCGAGAACGCCGTGCTCAGCGACCTGGGCCGCGCCAAGCGCATCGTGGTGGACAAGGACAACACCACGCTGGTCGACGGCGCCGGTGAGCCCGAGGCGATCCAGGGCAAGATCAAGGAGATCAAGTCCGCGATCGACAAGAGCACCAGCGACTACGACCGCGAGAAGCTGCAGGAGCGCCTGGCCAAGCTGGCGGGCGGGGTGGCGGTGATCAACGTGGGCGCCGCGACTGAGACGGAGATGAAGGAGAAGAAGGCCCGCGTGGAGGACGCCCTGCACGCGACCCGCGCCGCGGTGGAAGAGGGGATCGTCCCCGGCGGCGGCGTGGCGCTGCTGCGCGCCCAGAAGGCGCTCGACGGCCTCACGCTGGAGGACCGCGACGAGCAGGTGGGCGTGACCATCGTCCGCCGCGCGCTGGAGGAGCCGATCCGCCAGATCGCGAACAACGCCGGTGTCGAGGGTTCGATCGTCGTCGCGAAGGTGCGCGAGAGCGACAGCCCGAGCTACGGCTACAACGCGCGCACCGACGTGTACGAGGACCTGGTGCAGAGCGGCGTGATCGACCCCACCAAGGTCACGCGCACCGCGCTGCAGAACGCCGCGTCCATCGCGGGCCTGCTGCTCACCACCGAGTCGGTCGTGGTGGAGCGTCCCGAGAAGGACAAGGCCCCGTCGATGGGCGGCGGGGGTGGCGGCGGCATGGGCGACATGTACTGAGGCTCGCCCGGTCGACGGCTAACCGAGTGAAGCACGGACGGCCCCGCTCCCTCGCACGAGGGGGCGGGGCCGTCGTTTGACGGTGCTCTCAAGCGGGCTGCGGGGGCCGCGGCGGCATTGAGATCGGTCCTG
>DASYJZ010000788.1:0-6882 GCA_035995965.1 Longimicrobium sp.
TCATACCGCCTAAGTACCAGCAAAATCGTCGTAACGTCACGATCGGGAGACTATCACCGACATCTAGAAGGGTTCCGGGTGCTGGAACTTTGTCCATTGAAGCCGGCGCAAACGCGAGAGATTGCGGAAAAATGGTTGCGAAACCCAGATGAGTTTATTGATCTGCTCATGGGATTGCCATATCAGGATCTCGCCGACCGCCCTCTGCTGTTGTGCCAGCTAATCGTTCTCTTTCGGCGACAGGGAACCCTTCCAGATCAACCATTTCACGTCGCACGACGCCTCCTACGACTTCTTCTCGAGGATTGGGACAAGGAACGGGGCGTAAGCCGAGAGTCGCGCTATTCCGGATTTGACCCGGATCGGAAGGCAGATTTCCTCTCCGCACTAGCCTACAACTTAACGTATCGGCTTCGGGCGACAGCATTCACCATCGCAGATCTCAGTCAAGTTTATCGTCAGATTCATCAGCTTTTCGGATTGCCTAGTAGCGAAGCTGAAAAGGTGGCGGAGGAAATCGCGTCCCACACTGGATTAGTTACTGCCTCAGGCGATGGATTCGAATTTTCACACCTCTCGTTCCAAGAGTACCTGTGCGCTTCGCACTTGGTACGAGAGCCATTTCCAGAGAATCTGAACAAATATATGGCCGATTACTCAGCTCCCATAGCAGTCGCCGTGGCAATCTCCGCAAGTCCAGGCAACTGGCTCGCAGGTCTTATCCTTCGGCCGGAGCTTTTCCTCGCGTTTAGTCGCGAATCACTTCAAAGCTTTTTAGCAAGGCTTCGAGTGGAGCATCCGTTGTTTGATACGACGGTCGCGCTGGGGATCGCAACCATGTTCCTTTTCGAGCACTCAGCACAAGATCGTAGGCTCCGTGAAAACCTCCTTTTCCTGTTTGAGAATCAAGCCGTATTAGAAAGCATTCGGCACGCGCTACCGTATTACTTCGTACCATATCAGAAGCAGGGAAGAGACGGGGAGGTCATTCTGCAGATTTTAGCTACGCCGAAGCTTTCAATCAAGGCAAGAATTCCGGCGACTATTGCACTACCCGATACGACCGTCGTTCGCCTGTTAGGAGCGTATCCGATGCTGATCCGGGTCCGAGATGGGAACAAAACTTTAGGTAAATTGTCGCTTAATCAAGAGGGTAAACTAGATATCAGTAGTCATCTCGGATAGAAGCACGACCTTAGCCCGGCGCGCCGCCGCGCGCGACGTTACTCGGCGCTACCCTTAAAACCGCGCCCTGTACAGCGCCTATCGGACGGGATAACGTGAGGTGAATTCAGGCGATCGTTGGGGAGCGGCGTACACCCACGCATACTTTCAAGACGCCGGTCTGCGAGTCCGGCGCGTAGAGCGGCCGAGTCGTACCCGATACCGTCGCGGAACTCCAGCGTGACCTCGTAGACCTGTGCCGGAGTGGCGGCGGGGTTACCGCGCACTACGAGGTCCGCAGCCTTCCCCGCCGCGATCGAGCCGATGCGGGCCTCTCCGCCGAGGATGCGAGCGCCGTTGGGGGTGAGGATCTGGATCGCCTGCTCGGGGGTGAAGCTGGCCTCCACCAGCAGCTCGTAGTTGCGCAGGTCGCCGAAGCTGGGGAGGAAGCCCGTGCCCCACGGGGCGCACCCCGCGCCCAGCAGCCCGCCGGCGGCCACGAACGCGCCCTCCGCTGCATCATCTTCGTCAGCAGCCGCTCGGGGACGGTGAAGCCCGAGGCCACGCGGCCGGCGTGGTTCGCCTCCACCTCGCGGCGGATGGAACTCGCATCACGGAGGACGCACAGTGAAAGCATACGTCATCACGACCGGCGCGGTCTTCGGCCTGCTCACGATCGCGCACCTGCTGCGGATGGTGCTGGAGAAGCCGGACCTCGCGTCGGAGCCGTTCTATCTCGCCATCACCGCCGCCTCCGCCGCGCTCAGCATCTGGGCGTGGGTCGTGCTGCGACGCTCGAAGCAACCGTGATCGTGCAGGACTGCACCTGAGCTCGCGAAGCTGAAGTCGCCACACACCGACCCCTCTCGAAGTCCGGCCTCCTTCCCGCCGCGAGGTCCCGTGAGCCCCTTCGAGTACGTCCTGCCGATGGTGTCCATCCTCATCGGGCTCGCACTCGGCGACCTGTCGCTCAGCCTGCACCGCCTGCTCCGCGCGCGAAGGCGCGTCGATTGGGACTGGCTCCCGCTCGCCGCGGCCCTGCTCGTGGTGCTGCTCATCCTCCAGTTCTGGTGGGAGTTCTACGAGCTCGGGCGCGCCGAGGTGTGGACCCGGTACTGGGGGTTCCTGATCCTCGCGGCGGCGCTCATCAGCATGTTCCTGCTGGCCTCGGCCGCGCTTCCGGACGCCGTTCCCGACGACGGGCTGGACCTCTCCGCCTACTACGAGGAGAACCGCCGCTACTTCTGGATCCTGTTCGCGCTCTTCACCGTTCTGGCCTTCGTGCTGGACTACTTCGGGGCCACCGACCCGGAGATCCCGACCGGCCCGCTGCGTGCGCTGCCCACGCTGGGGTTCACGGCCTTGTACTTCTCCCTCGCCTTCGTGAGAAAGCGCGCGTACCATGCGACCATCGTGCTGCTCCTGCTCGTCTTCTTCGGCTGGCAGTGGTCGCAGCTGAGGCTTGGTGAGGCTGGGTCCGCACGCGGCGGGGATTTCAGGGTACAGACCGACATCGCACACGACGCACGCGTTCCAGGGAGGATCCCATGAGCATCGAGCTGACACCAGACCTCGAGTCTGCACTCGCGGATGCCGCGCGCCTGCAGGGCACCACGCCAGACCTGCTCGCGGAAGCCTATCTGCGCGAGCGACTGGACACCCTGCGGCGCGAGAGTTCTGGCCCGGAGCCGAAAAACCTCGCGGATTTCCTCGCCGGGTACGTTGGAGTCCTTGGGGACGGCGACGACGTCGGCGAAGCGAACAACTGACGGGGCGCACGGCTGATCGATCGACTGGCTGCATTGACCGCGGGGACACGCATGGAGGACCCGGCTCGGCGGGAGATGGTGGACGTGCTCCGCGAGTCGCGTACGGCGGAGTGGGCCGCGCGCGCCCCCCAGCCGGCAGCGGGCGAGTGCCGGTGCGCCACGCCGCCCATCGACCACCGCGACTACGAAGAGGACGACGTGGGCGTCGACGACGGCCACGGGCGCTTCGGCGACGTGCGCATCGACCGGTGCAGGTGGTGTGGACGGCTGTGGCTCCACTACCAGCACGAGCTCGAAGCGTTCTCGAGATCCGGACGCTGGTACCGCGGGGTGGTCACACCCGAGCAGGCGACGGGCGCGACGCCGGACAACGCGCTGGAGATCCTGGCGAAGCTGCCGTGGCACCTCTACGGCGGCAGCTTCTTCGGCACCACCGGCCGCCGCAGCGACGTGCCGCTCGATCCCGCCACGGCCTGATGCGAGTCGGATGGACGATCAGACCGAGTGATGAAGGACTCATCGTGAGCGGCACTCCGACGTGTCATCCCGAGTGCCCGAACACGATGAATCCACCGCCGCACCGATGTCCGCAGGGCCGGGGGATCTAGCCTGGGACACGCGAGATCCGGGCGCGGCAGCGTCGCCCGTGCCGGCTCGCGTCCGTCGAAGCACGTCGATCCGCAGTTGCGGTGCGGCTTCCGCGGCCGGTCTCGCGAGTCCGCGATTAGATCCTTCGGCCCTGCGCGGCGCGGCGCAAAATCGGCTGACGTGATGCCGGGCCTCAGGATGACACCGTTGAGGGCGAGGATTCCCAACCGACTCTCAGACTCAGGATGACGTCTCAAGGGCCGGAAGCTGCTCGCCTTCATTCAGCGTCGCCGGTGCCCGCCAACGTTTCTCGTGGGCCGTTCCCTCGGCGTACGGAGGGCACCATGCGCATCCTGCGGCACCTGCTCGCGATCCTGCTGCTGCCGTTCGTGATGGTGGTGGTGGTGCCACGCTGGATCGTGGATTCCCGCGCCGCCTTCGACACGCGGTGGGCGGGCGATGCGCCGCTCGCATGGCTCGCACGCGGAGCGGGCGCGCTGCTGTTCCTCGCCGGCTTCGGATTGTTCGCGTGGTGCGTGGCGCTCTTCGGCCGCGTGGGCCAGGGGACGCTCGCCCCGTGGGACCCGACGCAGCGCCTCGTCGCCGTCGGCCCCTATCGCTACATGCGCAACCCGATGATCACGGGGGTGCTGGCGATGATCGGCGGCGAGGCGCTCGTGCTCGGCTCGCGGGCGGTGGCGGCGTGGGGCGCGGCGTTCCTCGTCATCAACCAGGTGTACTTCCTGATCCTGGAGGAACCGGGACTCGAGCGGCGGTTCGGCGAAAGCTACCGGCGCTACAAGGCCGCCGTGCCGCGCTGGCTGCCGCGCACGACGCCATGGACCGATGCCGCGCACCCCTGACGAGGAGACCGACGATGGCGCTCGAGATGCGCACCGAGTGCGAGAAGTGCGGCAATGCGACGGCGGCGGATGGAGGGGCGTTCATCTGCAGCTACGAGTGCACGTTCTGTCCCGAGTGCGCGCAGGCGATGAACGCAGTCTGCCCCAACTGCGGCGGCGAGCTGGTCCCGCGGCCGCGGCGGCAGGCGTGAACCGCGAGGAGGGGAGATGCGCCGGGTACGCTACAGCGTCGCCGCGAGCCTGGACGGCTACATCGCAGGCCCGAACGGCGAGTTCGACTGGATCCCCGAGGACCCCACGGTCGACTTCGCGGGAATTTTCGCGAGGGTCGACACCGTGCTGCTGGGCCGCCGCACCTACGAGGCGGCGGCGCAGATGGGCGGCAACCCGTGGGGGAAGAAGATGCGCGTCTACGTCTTCTCGCGGACGCTGCGGCCCGAGGACCATCCGAAGGTCACGATGGTGGCGGATGATGCGGCCGGCGTGGTCGCCGCCCTCCGCGCCGAGCCGGGCGACGGCGAGATCTGGCTCTTCGGCGGAGGCGACCTGTTCAGCAGCCTGCTTGCGGCGGGGCAGGTGGATTCGGTGGAGGTCACCGTCGTCCCCGTGCTGCTGGGCGGAGGGATGCCACTGCTCGCGCCTGGCGGCGGACGCACGACGCTCTCCCTCGTCCGCACGCACACCTATCCGAGCGGCATGGTGAGCCTCGTCTACACCGTCTCCTGAGGCAACGGAAAAGGCCGGTCTCACGCGGAGGGTGAGGGGACAGGGAGAACAGAAAACATCGGTTGATTCGGGGTTTCTCCGTTTCTCCGCGGCTCTGCGTGAGACCCTTTCCGAAAAATTCTTGTTTCCGCGGTGTGCCGGTCCTATGCTGTGCCAGGATCTCTCTCGGTACCCCCAGCCGGAGGACCGCCTTGCGAATCGGGATCATCGACCTGCTCGGGAAGGAGCCGCCGCGCAACGGCTACTCTCGCCTCATGCGCGCCAACAACACCAGCATCATGCCGCAGGTGATCGGTGTCTGGTGCGAGGAAGAGGGGCACGAGGTCCACATCGCCTACCTCTCCGGCCCCGCCCTGCTCGCCGGCGGCCTCCCCGACGACCTGGACCTGGTCTTCATCAACGCATTCTCGCAGGCCGCGCTCCTCGCCTACGCGCTCAGCGGCTTCTACCGGCACAAGGGGATCCCGACCGTGCTCGGCGGGCCACACGCCCGCTCGTACCCGGAAGACGCGCGGAAGTACTTCGACTACGTGGTGGGCTTCTGCGACCAGGAGCTGCTGCGCGACATCCTGCGCGACGGCGCGCAGCACCGGCCGCTGGGGGTGCACCTCTCCGCCGCGCAGCAGCCGGCCAGCCTCCCCGGCCTGCGGCAGCGCTGGAAGTTCCTCAAGCCGTCGATGGACAAGGCGAAGGTGCTGAAGCTGGTGCCGCTGCTCGGGAGCCTGGGGTGTCCCTACAAGTGCAGCTTCTGCATCGACTCCACCGTGCCCTACCAGCCGCTGGGGTTCGAGGGGCTGCGCGACGACCTGCGCTTCTTCCGCGAGCTGGGGCTGCCGCGCTCGGTGGCCGTGTGGCACGACCCCAACTTCGGCATCCGCTTCGACGAGTACCTGGACGTGATCGAGGAGTCGGTGCCGCCGGGGAGCGTGACCTTCGTGGCCGAGACCTCGCTGTCGCTGCTCAAGGAAGACAACCTCAAGCGGCTGAAGAAGAACGGCTTCAAGGCCATCGCCCCGGGGATCGAGTCGTGGTTCGACATGGGCGACAAGTCGAAGCTGCGCTCGGTGCGGGGGATGGAGAAGGTGAAGGCGGTGGCCGAGCACGCCAACCTGGTGAACGCCTACATCCCCTACACGCAGTGCAACCTGATCTTCGGGCTGGACTGCGACGAGGGCCCCGAGCCCTTCGAGATGACGAAGCGGTTCATCGACCTGGCGCCCGGGGTGTACCCGCACTTCGCGGTGCTCTCCGCCTTCGGCCGCAACGCGGTGCTGAACCTCGAGTACCAGCGCGCCGACCGCGTGGTCCCCGTGCCCTTCCACTTCCTGGACCTGGTGCAGGCGATGAACGTGCGGCCGAAGAACTACTCCTGGCCGGACTTCTACGACCACGTGATCGACGTGTTCGACTACTCGTTCTCGGCGAAGGCGCTGGCGCGGCGGTTCAAGACCAACCGCCGCTCGTACATCGCCTGGGAGCAGCTCTTCCGCGGCATCTCGTCGGACCGCAGCAACCGCAACGGCTATCACAAGAAGATGCGCCGCTGGATGGACGAGCCCCGCTTCCGCGCCTTCTTCGAGGGGAAGACGGCGGAGGTGCCGCACGAGATGACGGACCAGGTGCGGACCCACCTGGGGCCGCTCTGGCAGTGGCTCCCGGCGGACGCGATGCACCACGACCCCAACGCGTACCTCAACTCCAGCGCGCCGCACGCCCTCCCCGTGCTCGCCGCCGGGTGAGGCTTCGTCCCGACGTTTCCGCAGGCGCGCGCG
>DASYJZ010000789.1:0-4420 GCA_035995965.1 Longimicrobium sp.
ACCCCGCGCACGCGCAGCCGCCGTTCGAACTCCAGCAGCCGGGACGCGAACACCGGGTCCAGCAGCGCCGTCTCGCGGTGGACGGTGCGCGCCGAGGGGCCGTACGTGCTCCGCAGCACCCGCCACTCCCACTGCTCGTAGCTCTCGCCCAGCGCCGGATGCGGCATCCCCGGCACCCCCACGATGTGCGTCCCCGGCTGCGGCGTGCGCGGCTGGTAGACGGGCACGTCCAGGTACGAGAGCAGCCCGAAGCGCCCCGGCCCGCGCGCGGCGTAGCGGCAGCGCAGCTCGCCGGGCGTGGGGTTGCGGCCCAGCCTGGTGATGTCGCGGATGGTGCACCCATCCGTGCCGCCCGCGGACGCACCCGCCGGCGCGTGCGCAACCGCCGGCGGTACGTAGACGGGCGTGGGCGGCGTGACCACGCGGCCGATGACGGTTGGCGCCGGCCGCGCAGGCCTCTGCGCCGCGAGCGGCTGCGCGCTGAAGACGCAGAGGGTGAGCGGAACGACGCGCTTCATAGCGGTTCGAACGGGCTCCAGAAGAAAGTCTCACACGGGGTCGACGGAGTCAGCGGAGAACAGCTCTTCTCTCTGCTGACCCCGTCGACCCCCGTGTGAGACCATTCTGTTTTTCCAGGTCGGGATGATACTCCCGGCGTGCGGGAGAGGTTTCGATCAGAGCAGCCCCTGCACGAAGCCGCCGTCCACCTGGATGGTGGTGCCGGTGACGTAGCTCGCGCGGCTGGAGGCGAGGAACGCGACCAGCGCCGCCAGCTCCTCGGGGTCGCCCATCCGCCCGAGGGGGATGCGGCCGCCGATCTCGGCCAGCACCTCGTCGGCCTCGCGCTCCTCGTTGCGGGCGCGCTCCACCGCCAGCTCCTCCACGCGCCCGGTGCGCATGTACCCCGGCGCGACCACGTTGCAGAGCACGCCGAAGGGGGCCATCTCCGTGGCCATGCTTTTCACGAACCCCACCACCCCGGCGCGCGCCGTGTTGGAGAGGATGAGCCCGGGGAGCGGCTGCTTCACCGCGACCGAGGTGAGCGCGATGAAGCGCCCCCAGCGCCGCTCCTTCATGTGCGGCGCCACCTGCTGGGCGAGGTGCACGGTGCTCATCAGGTTGAGCTGCAGGGCGCGCTCGAAGTCCTCGGCTTCGGTGTTCTCGAAGCGCGTCCCCGGCGGCCCGCCCGCGTTGGCGACGGCGATCTCCACGGTGCCCCAGCGGTCCACCGTCTGCTCCACCAGCGCGCGGATGTCGCCGGCGCGCGTCATGTCGGTGGGAACGGCGAGCACCTGGGCGCCCGTCTCGCGGCGGATCTCCTCCGCCGCGGCGCGCAGCCGCTGCTCGCCCCGCGCGGCGATCACCACCCGCGCCTTCTCCCGCGCCAGCTCCCGGGCGATCGCCTTCCCCAGCCCCATGCTGCCGCCGGTGACGATCGCCACCCGGTCCTTCAATCCCAGGTCCATGCCCGTCCCCGTCCGCTCCGTGACCCCGGCTCGATCCCCCGAAGTGAAGCTACTTTCATTCCCGTGCACCCGAAAGCGGCCGTTGCCGTTCTCTCCGTTCCTCCGCGTCTCTGCGTGAGACGGCCGTTGCCGTTCCCGGGGATCGTCCCTTGACTTCGCCCCGCGGCCCCCGGACTATGTGCCTCAACGGTTTACGCCCCTTTCCGCCCCCACGACCCCGCGCCCGGTGAAGACGAGCTTCAGCACGGTCCCCGAGCGCCGCCGCCTGCTGTCGTGGCTGTACCTGGGGCGCGTCGCGCTGGCGGCGGGGATCTTCGTGGCCGCGGCCTGGTCGTGGGAGTACGTGGCTCCGCGGACCACGCTGGCGGCCACCCTCATGCTGGTGGGCGCGCTGGCCTGCACGGCCGCCTCGGCGTGGTGGTCGCACCTGCGCCGGCGGCCGCTGGGGCGCAACTTCCTCTACCTGCAGGTGCTCTTCGACGCCGTGCTGGTGACGGCGGTGGTGCACGTGACCGGGGCGAAGGAGAGCAGCTTCGCCCCGCTCTACGTGCTGGTGGTGGTCGAGGCCGCGGTGATGCTGCCCATCGTGGGCGGGGTGCTGATCGGCGTGCTGGTGAGCATCCTCTACTTCGCCGACGTGGTGGGGAGCGCCCACGCGGTCGACGCGGCCGTCCTCCTCCAGGGCGCGCTCTTCACCACCGTGGCGCTGGTCACCGGCTACATCGGCGACCGGCTGCGGCAGACCGGCGCCGCGCTGGGCGAGGTGGAGACGCAGCTGCAGCAGCTCCGCCTGGACACCGACGACGTGCTCGCGGGGATCGCCGCCGGCGTGCTCACCGTGGACGGCGGCGGCTGCCTGTGCTACGTGAACCCCGCCGCGGCCGAGCTGCTCTCGGCCGACCTCTCCGGCTGGATCGGCCGGCCCGTGCTGGCGGAGCTGGACCGGCTGGCGCCCGGGCTGGGGCGGGTGATCGCGGCTACCCTCGAGCAGCGCGAGCCGGTGCGGCGCCACGAGACGGAGGAGCGAGAGGACGGCACCGTGCTCGGGGTGAGCACCACCGTGCTGGAGCGCACCGACCCGCCCTCGGCCACCGCCATCTTCCAGGACATCACCGGCCGCAAGCGGATGGAGGGGCTGCGCCGCCGCGCCGAGCTGCTGGAGGCCGTCGCCGGGCTCTCGGCGTCGCTGGCGCACGAGATCAAGAACCCGCTGGCGTCGATTCGCAGCGCCACCGAGCAGCTCGCGGGCGACGGGGTGGACGCCGAGGACCGCGCGGTGCTGCGCGCCCTGGTGGTGCGCGAGAGCGACCGGCTGTCGCGGCTGCTCACCGAGTTCCTGGACTTCGCCCGGGTGCAGGTGCGCGCGCCGGCGATGCTCCACCTGGGCGGGCTGGTGAAGGAGGCGCTGGACGTGGCCCGCGCGCACCCGCACGCCAGCGGGCGGCAGGTGCGGCTGGAGGTGCACCCCTCCGCCGCGGGCGCGGTGGTCGCCGCCGACGAGGACCTGCTGCACCGCGCGGTGCTGAAACTGGTGCTGAACGCGGTGGAGTGGGCGGGCGCGGGGGGACGGGTGGAGGTGGCGCTCGACGTGGTGGAGAGCGACATTCTGTCCACCGCCCTCAGCTCCACCCGCGCCGTGCGCATCCGCGTCTCCGACACCGGGCCGGGGGTGCGGGCGGCGGACGTGGAGCACGTCTTCGACCCCTTCTTCACCAAGCGGCCGGGGGGAACGGGGCTGGGGCTGGCGCTGGTGCAGCGCGCCGCCGAGGCGCACGGCGGGGCGGTGTACGTCGACGAGCCGCTCCCCGGCTGGGGCAGCACCTTCACCCTGTACGTCCCCGAGACCGAGGAGAACGGCGACGCCACGGGGGCGGCGCCGGGCCCCGAGCGAGGCGAACCGTGAGCGAGACGAAAGTCCTGATCGTAGACGACGAGACCGCCATCCTCGACACCCTGCGCATCCTGCTGAAGCGCGAGGGGTTCGCGGTGGAGACGGCCGTGGGCGGGCAGCAGGGGATCGACCGGATGCACGAGTCGCGGCCCGACGTGATGCTCACCGACGTGCGCATGCCGGGGGTGGGCGGGCTCGAGGTGCTGCTGGCCGCGCGCGCGCTGGACCCGTCGCTCCCGGTGATCCTGATGACGGCGCAGGCGTCGCTGCAGACGGCCATCCGCGCGGTGAACGAGGGGGCGTACTACTATATCCAGAAGCCGTTCGCCAACGACGAGCTGGTGGCGATCGTGCGACGCGCCGCGGAGAGCCGCCAGCTCAAGCGCGAGAACCAGCAGCTGCGCACGGAGATCCGCCGCCGCGACCGCGGCGACGCCGTGCGCCCCATCGGCAAGAGCCGCAGCTTCGTGGAGTCGCTGAAGCTGGCCGAGACGGTGGGGCCGACGGACTCCACCGTGCTGATCTCGGGCGAGAGCGGCACTGGCAAGGAGGTGCTGGCCCGCTACCTCCACGAGCTGTCGACGCGCGCCGACGGGCCGTTCGTCTCCATCAACTGCGGCGCGCTCCCGGAGAACCTGCTGGAGAGCGAGCTGTTCGGGCACGTGCGCGGCTCGTTCACCGGCGCGGTGCGCGACAAGCAGGGGATGTTCGTGGCGGCGAAGGGCGGCACCTTCTTCCTGGACGAGGTGGGGGAGATGTCGCCCGCCACGCAGGTGAAGCTGCTGCGGGTGCTGCAGGAGCGCGAGGTGATCCCGGTGGGCGCCACCGAGACGATCCCGGTGGACGTGCGCATCGTGGCCGCCACCAACCGCGACCTGGACGAGGAGATCCGCCGCGGCGGGTTCCGCAGCGACCTCTTCTACCGGCTGAACGTGATCACCCTGCACCTCCCGCCGCTGCGCGAGCGCGCCGACGACGTGCCGCTGCTGGCCGCCTACTTCCTGCAGCGCTTCAACGAGAGCCGCGGGCGGCAGATGCGCTTCGCGCCGGAGACGCTGGAGGC
>DASYJZ010000790.1:0-5718 GCA_035995965.1 Longimicrobium sp.
CAGCCGCTCGAAGGGGAGCTCCTGGTGCGCGTAGGCGCCGAGCGTGGCCTCGCGCACGCGGCCGAGCAGCGCGCGGAAGGTCGGGTCGCCGGAGAGGTCGGCGCGGACGGCGAGGGTGTTGACGAAGAAGCCGATCAGCGCCTCCGTCTCCTCGCGCGTGCGGCCGGCGAGCGAGGTGCCGACGACCACGTCCTCCTGCCGCGCGTACCGCGACAGCAGCACGAAGAAGGCGGCGAGGAGCGCCATGAAGGGCGTCGCCTCTTCCTGGCGCGCGACGGCGGCGAGGCGCTGGACGAGGTCGGCGGGGAGGCGGAGCTGGTGCGCGGCGCCGCGGCTGCCGAGCACGGCGGGGCGCGGCCGGTCCGTCGGCAGCTCCAGCAGAGCGGGAGTGCCGGCGAGCGCGGCACGCCAGTAGCCCAGCTCGCGCTCCAGCACCGGCCCGGCCAGGTGCCGCCGCTGCCACGCCGCGAAGTCGGCGTACTGCACCGCCAGCTCGGGGAGCGGCGACGCCTCGCCGCGCGCGAAGGCGCGGTAGAGCGCCGCCAGCTCGCCGAAGAGCACGCCCAGGCTCCACGCGTCGCCCACGGCGTGGTGCAGCGTGACCAGCAGCAGGTGCTCGGCGGCGGAGAGCCGCACCAGCCGCGCGCGGAAGAGCGGGCCGGCCGCCAGGTCGAAGGGTCGCGCCGCCTCGGCCTCCGCGTGCTCGCGCGCGGCGGGCTCGCGGTCGTGCGGCGCCAGCGCGGAGAGGTCGGACAGCTCCAGCACCGACGCCGGCGCGGGGCGGACGACCTGCACGGGCTCGCCTCCGCGCGGCTCGAAGACCGTGCGCAATGCATGGTGGCGGCGGACGATCTCGGTGAGCGCCCGGTCCAACGCGCCGGCATCGACGCGGCCGCGCAGCCGCAGCGCGGTGGGGATGTTGAACGCGGCGCTCTCCGGCTCCATATGGTGGAGGAACCAGAGGCGCTGCTGCGAGGCGGAGAGCGGCGCCGGCCCGCCATCGCCGCGCGGGAGGATGGCGTCGGCGTCGGGGCGCGCGCCGGCCACGCCGCCGCGCATCAGCCGCGAGAGCATCGCCTGCTTGGCGGGAGAGAGCGCGACCCGCCGCGCGTCGATGGCCGTGTCGGTCTTCGTCATGCGAGCTCCAGCGCCTCCTCTTCGCTCATCGCCTCGACGGCGGCGAGGAGCCGCTCCTCGACCACGGCGGCGAGCGTGGCCACGGTGGGCGCGCGGAAGATCGCGTCCACGGGGATGTCGACGGCGAAGCTCTTTCGCAGCCGCGCGATCACCCGCGTCCCCAGCAGCGAGTGCCCGCCCAGCTCGAAGAAGTCGTCGTCCACGCCCACCTGCGCGGTGCCCAGCATCTCCTCCCACACCTGCGCCACCGCCACCTCCAGCTCGGTCTGCGGCGCCGCGTACGCCGTCCGCAGCGAGGGCCGGGCATGCGTCGCGGCCGGGGGCGCGGCGGTGTCTGGGGATGGAGACGCGTCGGCGCGGACGCGGCGCAGGCGCGCCTCCAGGTCGCCGGTGGAGACGACGATGCGCGGGACGCGGGGGAGGGAGAGGATGCGGGCGAAGGCGTCGAGCCCCTCCTCCACCGTCATGGAGTGGCCACCCGCCTCGCCCGCGCCGAAGTGCCAGCCGTCCCAGCCGACCGCCACCCAGGGGAGCGGCGAGGCGAGCGCGTGCGCGTCGAGCCAGGCGTTCGCCGCCGCGTACGCGCCGAAGCGCAGCCCGCCCAGCACGGACGACAGGGAGGAGAAGGCGATCGCCGTCGCTGGCGGGTCGTAGCCCAGGACGCGGTCGAGGACCATCGTGCCGCGCGCCTTGGGGGCGAGCTGCGCCTCCAGCTCGGCGGGGCCGGTGTCGGCGAGCGAGGTGAAGGCCTCCTCGGCGGAGGGCGCGGCGGCGTGGACGACGGCGTCGATGCGGCCCCAGCGGGCGCGGGCGGCGGTGATCACTTCGTTCATCTTCGCCTCGTCCGCCACGTCGGCGGCGGCGACCATCACCTCGGCGCCGAGCGCCTCCATCTCGCGCACCGCGGCGACGCGCTCCGCCTCCCGGCCGCCGGCGCGCACCGCGTCGTCCCACTGCTCGCGCGGCGGGAGCGGAGTGCGGGCGACCAGGACGAGGCGCGCGCGAGCCTCGCGGGCGAGGAAGACGCCCAGCGCGCGGCCGATCTGCCCCAGCCCGCCGGTGATCAGCCAGACGCTCCGCTCGGCGAGCGCCGCGGGGCGGCCGGCGGCGCGCTCCACGCGCACCGCATCGAAGGTCTGCACCCAGCGACGCCCGCCGCGCCACGCGACCTCCGCGGCGCCGTCGTCCATCGCCAGCTCGGCCAGCACCGCGTCTGCCGAGGCGTCGGGGTCGGCGGCGGGATCGAGGTCGACGGCGCGGCAGGCGAGGTCGGGGTGCTCCTGCGGGATCACCTTCAGCGGGCCGAGCAGCGTCGCCTTCGCGGGGTCGACGGCGTCGCGGCCATCCACCTCCTGCACCCCCGTCGACCCGGCGAAGAGGCGCACGCCGCCGTCGACGTGGCCCGCGAGCGCGTTGGCGAGCGCGATCACGCTCGCCGCGCCGTACGCCTGCGCCGCGTCGAAGTCCTCCGCCTCGCCCACGCTCCAGCAGTGCACCACGCCGGACGGTGCGCGCTCCTGCTCGGCGAGCACCGAGACGAGCCGATCGTACGCCGCCTGGCCGGCGCGTGGGTCCAGCATCAGCCGCTCGCCGTCATCCGAGTCCATCGTGGGGCGCTCGTCGTCTTCCGCCTCTCCATCGACGACGACGGTGGCGACGCTCGCGCCGCGGTCGCGCAGCCGCTCCGCGACCGCATCGCCGACGCCGGCCGCGTCCGCGAACACCAGCCAGCGCTCGGCCGCGAATCCATCCCCCGAAACGGCCGGCAGCAGCGGCGAACGGCGCCAGGACGGGAGATTGAACCAGTCCCCCACGTCCGCGCGCTTACCGTCGTCCGCGGACGCGGCGGCGGGCCTGGACGCGCCGCGCGGGGGATCGACGTAGTAGCGCTGGCGCTCGAACGGATAGGTCGGCAGGGGGATGCGCCGCCCGCCGCGGCCCTCGGCGTACGCGTTCCAATCCACCGAAACGCCCTCGCTCCAGGCGCGCCCGAGCGCGTCCGCCAGCGCGTGCGCGTCGTCGTGCGCGTCCTTGGGGTGCGGGAGCGAGGGGATGGCGACGTGCGAGCCGCCGCGCGGGACCAGCGTGCCCAGCGTGCGGCCGGGGCCGACCTCGATCAGCGCGCGGCCGGGCGTCTCCAGCAGCGCCTCCACCCCGTCGCGGAAGCGCACGGGGTCGCGGAGCTGGCGCGCCCAGTAGTCCGGGTCCATCGCCTGCTCGGCGGTGATCCAGGTGCCGGTGACGCAGGAGACGTACGGCTGCGTGGGAGCGCGCGGTCCCTCCTCTCGGACGAGCTCGCGGAAGGGCGCGACGGCGGGGTCCATCATCTCCGAGTGGAAGGCGTGCGAGGTGTGCAGCCGGCGGAGCTCGACGTCGTCGGCGGAGAGCCGCTCCTCCAGCGCGCACACGTCGTCCGCGGGGCCGGAGACGACGCAGGTGGCGGGGCCGTTTACCGCGGCCAGGGAGACGGACGGGGGGAGGAGCGGAAGGAGCTCGTCTTCGGGGAGGAAGACGGCGAGCATGGCGCCCGCGGGGAGCGCCTGCATCAACCGCCCGCGCGCCGCCACCAGCCGCAGCGCGTCGTCCGGCTCGAAGACCCCGGCGAGCGCCGCGGCCACGAACTCGCCGACGCTGTGGCCGAGCATGGCGTCCGGCCGCACCCCCCAGCTCATCCACAGCTTGGCGAGGGCATACTCCACCGCGAAGAGCGCGGGCTGCGTGACCGCCGTCTGCCCCAGCCGCGCCGCCGCGGCCTCGTCTTCGGCCGCCGGCGGATAGAGCGCCTCGCGCAGGTCGAAGCCCAGCTCGGGACGCAGCAGCTCGGCGCAGTGGTCCAGCTCGCGCCGGAAGACGGGCTCGCTCGCGTACACGCCCGCCGCCATCCGCACGTGCTGCGCGCCCTGCCCGGGGAAGAGGAAGGCGACGGGACGGTCCCGCGCCGCCACCCCGCTGGCCCCGTCGAGCGCCAGGATCGCGTCCTCCGCCGAGGTGGCGGCGACGGCGGCGCGCCAGCCCAGCTCCGTGCGGCCGAGCTGCAGCGTGCAGGCGGCGTCGGCCAGGTCGATCTCGGGATGGTCCTCCAGGTGGTCGGCGAGGTTCGCGCGCGCCGCCTCCAGCGCCGCCTGCGTGCGCGCCGAGAGCAGGACGAGCTGCACCGGGCGCGGCTCGCCCGTGCGCGGCGCGGGGTCGGGCGCCTGCTCCAGCACCGCGTGCGCGTTGGTCCCGCCGATGCCGAAGGAGCTGACGCCCGCGCGCCGCGGCCCATCCCCCGTCCACGCCCGCGTCTCGGCGGCGACGGTGAAGGGGGTGCGCTCCAGCTCCAAGCGCGGGTTGGGGCGATGGAAGTGCAGGCTCGCGGGGATGGTGGCGTGCTCCACCGCGAGCGTCGCCTTGATCAGCCCCGCGACCCCCGCCGCCGCGTCCAGGTGCCCGATGTTGGTCTTGATCGACCCCAGCGCGCAGAAGCCGGTGTCGGCGGAGTGGGCGCGGTACGCGCGGGTGAGCGCCTGCACCTCGACCGGGTCGCCGAGCGGCGTGGCGGTGCCGTGCGCCTCCACGTAGCCGATGGCGCGCGCGTCCACGCCGGCCAGGGCGAGCGCGTCGGCGATCACGGCGGCCTGGCCGTCGGCGCCGGGCGCCATGTATCCCACCTTGGCCGCGCCGTCGTTGTTGATGGCGGAGCCGAGGATGACGGCGTGGATGGTGTCGCCGTCCGCGAGCGCGTCCTCCAGTCGCTTGAGGACGACGACGCCCACGCCGGAGCCGGAGAGCGTCCCCGCCGCCTCCTCGTCGAAGGCGCGGCAGTGGCCGTCGGGGGAGAGGATGCCGCCCTCGCGGTACGGGTAGCCGCGCGGCTCCACGCTCTGCAGGCTCACGCCGCCCGCCAGCGCCGCGTCGCACTCGCCGCCCAGGAGCGCGCGGCAGGCCAGGTGGACGGCCACGAGCGAGGTGGAGCACGCCGTCTGCACGGTGATGGAGGGCCCGCGGAGGCCGAGCTTGTAGGAGACGCGGGTGGCGAGGTAGTCCTTGTCGTTCCCCACCATCACGTCGAAGGCGGCGCCGCCGGCCAGCAGCGCGCGGTTGGGGAGGAGGTTCTCCATCAGGTAGACGCTGGGGCTCACCCCCGCGAAGACGCCGATCAGCCCCGGGAACTTCGCCGGCGCGCACCCGGCGTGCTCCAGCGCCTCCCACGCGCACTCCAGGAAGAGGCGCTGCTGCGGGTCGGTGGTCTCCGCCTCGCGCGGCGTGAGCCCGAAGAACGGCGCGTCGAAGAGATCGGCGCCCTGCAGCCAGCCGCCGGCACGCACGTAGGCCGGGTCCGCGAGCGCCGCCGCGGGGACGCCCGCCGCGAGCAGCTCCGCCTCGCCGAAGGAGACGACGCTCTCCACGCCCGCGACGAGGTTCTCCCACAGCCGCGCCACGCTCGGCGCGCCCGGGAAGCGCCCGGCCATGCCGATGATGGCGATCTCGGCGCCGGTGGGGGTTCGTTGCGGGCTGTCGTGGGGCTCGGGCATGCGTGTGTTCGATCGGTGCAAGTGACAGTGACAAAGTGCTAAGTGCTAAGTGCTAAGTGCTAAGTGC
>DASYJZ010000791.1:0-4230 GCA_035995965.1 Longimicrobium sp.
TATGATGCCGTTCCCGCGGCTGAAAACCTGTACTTCGAGCGGAGGTCCCGAGCCGTAGTGTTTCTTACGAACCGTGCGGGTGAGGCACGGGCCAAGGCCCGCGAATCGGACGCCGCACACTTCTTCTTTGAGAAGAAGGACGAGGTCTGGGGTCGCTTGCCGTGGCTCACCTATGCTGCCGCACTGCACGCGAAGGGAAGGTTCGTCCTGAACGAGGTCGTCCGCCTGCTCATGGGGGGTGATTCAAGGACGGCTCATCGCGAGAGCGACGGTGGCGGAGTCCTGCTGGAGGAAGTCTGCAGATATTACGAAGTTCTGCAACTCGTGCAGCGGGCGCCTTGGGCCGAACCCGCTCTGGACGGGTGGTCGGCGAGGCTCGGTGCCAAGCTGCAGCCGATCTATGAAGCCAAGTATTGTACGCCAGCCGACGTTTATTGGCTTCACGAGCCTTTTTTGGAAAGCTTAGGCTCTCTTCAGGGGAGCTTGGCCGCGACAACTGGCGTTACGGTTCATCCAAGCCTAAGCGGGGAATTGGATGATCTATCGAGCCGGTTGGCTGCGATCTGGCGAACTGGCGTTCTTCCGACTGTCCGAAAGTTCACCGACATCGAGTTCCCGCACGATTGCCTCTTAGACGCGGACGCGCTTCTGATTCTACGGATTACGGATGAGGGCATGATCGGAGTGCTCGACCTAGAGTTTGACGACAGCCGAATCGATCTCCTTGTTATGGTATCCGGCGACGGATTCGAAATTCCCGATGCGACTAGTCGGCTTTCAGTTCCACGCACCGGCAACACGGAAGATCTGGAGTTCCGGGTAATTCCACGTGCGACAGGAGACCAATACCTGCACGTCCACTTTTATCGCGACACGGCAGCCGTCGGTTCGTTGATTGTGCACAGCACCGTGCACCGAGTCAGTCCGAAGAGCCAGGCGAGCTGACATGACAACCGAGGAGAAGCGTGAGGCGAGCCGGGCGAACGTGGTGTACCGAGGCGATCCCGTGGACTGGTTGGAACGATCGGAGCCCTCGCCGAACCTGCACATTCGGGTGGATTGGGACCGACGGGTTCCTGAGGTCCGTTTCGTCCCGGTTAATGCAGGACAGCAGATGGAAGGCTGGACAAGCGAAGGCCCAGGCTATCAGGAAGCCCTGAAGTTCGCCCAATACCTTGAGACCCATCTTGGGAAGATTGCCCCTGGCTTCCGCAGGCCTTCAGCGTGGCCCAGCGTTCGTCACCGGCTAAAGGCACTGGGCTGGCGTGCCGCCGACCGAATCCTGCCAGTGAAGCTCATCGAATACGTCAACGACAACCTAGATCCGGGCAACACCCTGACAATCTCCACGAACGAGTGCTGGATTCCTTGGGAACTCGTGTTTGACCTGAAGCGGAATGAGTTCTGGGGCGAGATGTTTGTGCTGAACCGCCGGCAGACTCGAGACGTTCGACCGCAGCTACCTCCCCGCATGACCCAACCCCACCCCAGCCTGCGCAAGGGCAAGCGCGTTGTGAGCGTTGTGGGAGATCGCACCGGCTCAGCACGCCTAGCACCTTCGCTGTGGAAGAAGTTCCTCCCCGATCTAGAGTCCCTGGAGTCCAACGAGCCCACCCGCAGTCAGTTCTTTACTGTTGCCAGGGTGGTAGCCGCCATCGAGAGCGGTGCAGAGATAATCCACCTCACCTGCCACGGTGAAGTGGATCACGCAGGCGAGCGGTATCTCCGCCTCGGTCCACACGCGTCCGAGCATTTCTTGTACGCATTCGACGTTCTGCCCGTTGACATCGGGGAAGGCCTCCTGTTTCTGAACGCGTGTTCGGCTGTGGCCCCACACGACGCCGGCCTTGGTCCGTGGTTGGGCCTCACCACGTTCGGTTGGCTCGTGGAACTGAGAAGGAAGGGTGCGGTGATTGGTACGTACGCGCCGATCTCTGCCGTTGCGGCGAACGAGGTAGCCACCCGTTTCTACCAGCACTTCCTAGTGGACAATCTCACGGCGGGCGAGTCGCTCTACCGGACGAAGCAGAGCCTCAAACTCGAGAACAAGCCGTTCGGGCTTGTCTATAGCCTGTACGGTGATGCAAACCTCAAGCTGTCCCCTGCCTCCCCATCCGCGGAACTCCAATGATCAAGGTACTGGTCGTCTCAACCGATCCGGGCGAGGAAGATATGCTCTTGGGCGACGAGATGGGTCACGAAGAGTCTCACGACCAAGTTGTCGAGATGGGAGAGCTCGTGGACGCGCTGGTGGCGTCGCTCACCCGCAGTGTACAGCGGACGAGCAAGCTCGTAGTCGAAATGGCGGGCTCGGTCAAGCTTACAGGGGGCGCGAAGGCGGAAGCCAAGTTCCTCTGCTTCAATGTGGGAGCGTCTGGAGGGGCGGAACACACGAACACGCTGAAAATTTCGCTTGAGACGGAGATCGAGCCATGTGGCGCGACGCCCGCAGCTGCCACTCACGACTCGGCGCAAGGCGCGTCCGCAGGAGGATGATCTCCGAGGTCAAAGACGAACACCAAGCCTTCCGTCCGGCTCGCGCCGGCTCTGCACGCGCAGAGCCGGCGCGAGTCGTGGTCGCGGCAATCAGGTTCACGATGACTTCGTGGCTGATCAGCGACTTGCCCTCCGGTTCTGGGTGATGAAGGAGAAGAGCCGGTGCTCGATCTTGTTCACTTGCTCGTGCCCGGGTGTGCCCGGGTGTGCCCGGGTGTGCCCGGGTGGAAAATAAGCCAGCGAGATATCCAGACCGGTTTCTTCCGCCAGGCGCCGCAGTTCCCATTTCCACAGCCGCAGGCGAGAGCCGTTGCTGCCGCCGCAGTCCGCAGTGATCAGGAGCCGCTTGGCCTGGGGATAGGCTGGCTGCCCCATCGCGTACCACCAGCGTCGCAGCGTCTCGACCGCGAACTGCCCCGGGTCGTGGTCCACACCGACCCCGACCCACGCGCTGTTGTCGTTCAGGTCGTAAGTCGCTTTCCCCAGGTCCGGCAAGGGAAAGTCATGGGTTCGAACCGTCTCCGGATCTCCCCCGCGGCGCAGTTCCCGCCCGACGTTCTTGAAGTCGCCGACCAACTCTTTCTTCAGCATGACCCGCTACGCGCCGGGACGCCGCGCGGCGGGGCTGCCCGACGCCCGCCGGGTGACGGCTGGCCGGCGCGGCGCGGCGGCGCAGGGAAGCGACCCCAGGGCACGGGCGGCGCCCGTGAGGTCGAAGACGTACTCGCGCGCCAGGCCGCCCGGCGTGTACGCGCGCACCGTGAGGCGTGACGCGGCGATCGCCTGCATCGTGAAGGCGGACACCTGCGAGGCCGGGAGCGCGTACCGCATCCCGACGTCGTCCGCAAGCCGCACGACGATGGTGTCCTGCCGGCCGCGGTCGAAGCGGTGGACGAGCTTCGCCGCCAGCCCGCTGAAGCCGTGGTAGCGGTCGAGGAGCACATCGAGGCGGGTTCGGCTCCCGCGGCAGCTCCATATCAACGTCGACATCCGATCCGAGTCGGATGACACGACCATGGCCTCGTCGCGATTCTCGTCGAGGTACGGCGCCGGGTTGTGGAACACCGCGAAGTTCCCGACGGTGTCCGGCACCGGGTCCCCCTGTGCCGAGAGCGGAGGCCCACACAGGGCGAACGTGCACGCCACGAGCGCGGCAACGCGGAAAGCGGTTCGATTCACCGGGAGGATCTACCGTTGGAGGGGCATCGCGGGGTCGGGCAAATCAACCGCCGAACTGTGCCTGCGTCAACGGGACGGGCCGCGGAGTCGCTCCTCGTCCGGCTGCTCACCGCGGTCCTGCACGGGTGTGCCCCGCGCGCGGTGTGCCCCATGCGGCCGCCACCGCCGCCCACCGACGAGGCCTTGTCCTTCTCGGGCGCTCCACCACGACCGACTCGGTGGTGAGAGCAGCAGGCGCGCGCTGGACGCGGTGCGGTGCGGTCGACCTCGGGCTCGGGCCGCGGCAGGCGCCACGGCCCTCACACCGTGCCGTCGCTTAGCGGACCGTCACCGTCTGCCGCATCCAGGGATGGATGCAGCACTGGTACTTCTCCGTCCCCGTCTCCTCGAAGGTGTGCGCCATCGTCTGCCCGGAGATGATGGTGGACGCCGCGAACTCCGCGTCGTCCGCGCACTCCGGGGCCACGGTGGTGTTCCCCGACGCCGTGTTCAGCGCCGGCACCACGCCGCCGCCGAACTCCTCCACCTCGGTGTAGGTGTGCGTCTCGCCGCCGG
>DASYJZ010000792.1:0-6638 GCA_035995965.1 Longimicrobium sp.
CGGGCCTCTTGAACAAAGGATTGCAGGGCCGGCTGCGCGGCCTGCAATCCATGTTTTGTTAGGCCGAACCGCAGACGGGAATCGGGAACACGGGCCGCCCATACTCGGGAAAATAGGACATGAGCAGGTAACAACGGGAAATCTGCTGACAATCCATAGGCACCCACTCACTCAAGCTCGCAGCGACTCCGGCCGGAACCAAAGCCGGTTCATCAGTATGGATAACGAGCCAGAACTCCTTCACCGAAGCGGGTTGCTTGATCAGCGTCTTGTCCTTCTCCCGGATGCGTCTCGCGAGCGCGTCGCGCAGTTCCAGCGACGACCAGTCACGATACGGCAGACGGTCTGTCTGTCCGCGTTTGATTCGCAAGGCACGCTGGATCTCCTTTTCGTCCACCAGTTCGGTGAGCTCAATCCCGATCCCATCGTTCGTTAGGAGATCGGGCGGGTCTGATCCTCTTGGAACAGGGCTGAGCGTTCCGAGCTGAATCCCATGCTGCTGCTGCAGAGCCGTCGCGAAATCTTGGCCGATCCCGAGGTCGCGAGTCGCAGAATCAGCCCACGCGTCCCAATCGGCGTATCCACGGGAGGCACGCTCCTTCTGCTTAAGGGCCTCGATTACCTCGCGATCGTCGCTCATCTCTCAATCTTGGGGGATCCTAAAGAGGCAAGGCTCACGGGTGCGGGGCCGGCGCGCAGAGCTGTCGTCGGCCGAAACCATGGCGCGGTTCAACAGCTTTTCCGTCCGAGTCTTCTACGACTTCGGGTTGTCGTCTTCCAGGACTTTCGCAAGGTCGTGCAACTCGGCACCGCGCTCGCGTGCCAAGCGCGCCAGCACTTTCCTCCAGCCTTCCGGCGGCGATCGATAACTCGCCGCATTTGGAGCCAGTCTCATCTGGCGAATAGTCTGCGGCTGGAGCCCGAACTCCTCGGCCAGCCGAGACGCGGAGAGCCCGAGTGTGTCAGACGCGGTCTTGAAATCCATGTACATAGCATGTTGACAGAGACGAGAGCTGTCTATATACTATTGACGCGGGCAGAAAAGCAAGGCTGGCCGTCTCCTGCCAAGAAGAACCGGCCAGCCTCACGGACGAACGACCCGAAGGCCGCCCGCTCACTAAAGCTGCCCTGCCGGGACAGCCCGGGTCAAGAGGATCGGAGCGCACGATGTCTGACGACCCGAAGGATCCCGCGCCCGCAGCCACAACGAAGCCCGCCTACACCATCGCCAAGCAGAAGCGCAGCCGCTGGTGGGAGGTGCGCGATCCGGACGACGAGCTAGTCTGTCTCACGGTGTACCAGAAGGGCGCGCGAGAGGTGGTGCGACGGCTCGCCGCCTGAGATGGACAGAGATCCAGCGCACGGCAGCCGCCGGAGTGATTACCTGCGGCTGCCGAGGGGTGTTCACCAAGCGGCCTAACGCCCGGCCATCCCCCGCGCCCCTCATTCAGGGGAGATCGTAGATGGCGTGAACTGTCGCCAAATTAACCCAACGTAGTGTATCTTTATTTCCCACGTTGTGAACTTCAATCCAAGGGAATGCCACCGTGGAGCGTATCTCGACGTTTACGAGTTCTCCACCAACAGTAATTCGGCAGTTTTGGCCCACTACTAGGCGCTCCAGCAATGGCGATGGAGCCATAGAAACTGGAACTGCTTCGGTTGGTCTATTCTCGACTACGACAGGTATACGAATACCTGCTCTAACACTTGTGATTTCGACGCCGTTTGCCATGGGGGCCTCCTAGAGTTGTGTATACGTTTACCCGTTTCCAACATCCTCACGGTCAGTCTTCACTGCGTGAGCGCAGGGTAAAGCCGAGCATCGCAATGTGCAAGTAAATATTTAACCGAGGCATTAACGCTAAGGCTCGCTTCCCGCAGCGCTCCCTGTCAAGGTATTTTCCAAGCGGCCTAACGACACAAGGGTCAGGGGTGCGGGGCTGGCGCGCAAGGCTGTCGCCGGCGAAATTATGGACGGCCCCGCATCCCCTGCAGCCGATTGTTAGGCCGTAGCCAGCACCGGTTCATGGCGACGGTCCCGACCGCGGACCCGTGGTTACCCATAAGAACGCTGAACCTACCGTGGTGATGAGCACAACAATCACAATCCTGGTATACGATGCCAGCTTGGAAGTTGCGGCTAGCTCTAGCGTGTCGGATTGTTGTCTGAGCAGACGACGCTCCAAGATGAAACACCCGTAGACCAAGAATGCCACCGCTCCCGCCTGAGCCCACAGCAGAGCCAACACCCCCGAACGAATTTCGGAGATCTGCTTCGCAAAGTCATTATCACCGAGCTTGTACCAAAACGCGAGGGCCTGAGCGAAGTAGAACCCGGTCAGGATGTTGGCGAGGCTCCAGTATCGCTTCTACTAAGTCTGGAGTTTCCATGTCGCGGGACGGCGTGAGAGGGAGACGAGGACAGTGATGTGCACGAGGCTGGGTCCGAGCAGCACGGCAACTCCAGTATACAGGTCGGCTGCAACCAAGTAACGTCAGGCTTGGCTGAGGACACGGGCAATCTCGAACATGACAATTGCTGTTTGAAATACTACCCGGCGCCCATCTTCCCACACCAGTGGCTGGCCCTCTCGCGCCGACCCATGCTCCTGCCGTTGAACGAGATCGCTGATGGTGCCCCAGTACGCCAACAGAGCAGCGAGAAAGTCCTTGGTGGTAGAGCCAATAGCTTGCGCTTGCGCTTGATCGAGAGCTGCCCGGATACGTGCTACGGTTTTCGCCTTATCAGCGGACAGTGGTGCGATGCCGCGGCTGGTGACCAGCGCGTCTGCAAATTCCTGTAGCGCTTCTCTACACAGGTGACCGATAGTCGTAAGGTGATCGAGAGAATCGCTCTTCCAGAGCATACTTTCGGCTTCCAACCACTTCTTGTATGCCTCGGGATAAGCAGTTCGGAAGGCGGCAGCATCGAAATATGATCTGATGCCATCCTCCACGATTTGGACAGGTTCGTCCACGCGCTGCTTGAGGGATGCGTATAGGTCGTATCCGTGCGGAGTGATATCGAACTGGACCGCACTCGAGTGCGATGGCCGCAGGTGAAGGAGACCAGCGCGGGCGAGGATCTCGATATCACCAAGGTACGCACCGGCATCAGTGCCTCGTAACCCTCGGTGCATGAGAATGTGCTGCCGGCGTGTCGCAGAGCCAATCGCTGTGAATGGCTCGCGTTCTTCACGAGGGACATTACGAGCAGCTTCGACCAAGAGTACGAGTAACTCCTCCTGCTCCTGTTCAAGACGCATCGCCATAGGCTATTTCTGTGATCAGAGAGGTAAGGCCTAACTTGTTGTTCAGTGGACCGAATTCCGGCCAACACACAAACCTAACGGTGCTGTTCTCCTAGCCGGAGCACGCATCACCCAGGGAGCGCGCCTTGCGCATGGCCGAATCGCCTTTAATCCAGATAATGCTCCTCTGCCCGAACGTCAAGCGCCGTAAATCTCACCCACGCAACCCGATGCGTTGCGCGCTGCGGGGCGATACGCGGATATGTGCGCGGTGGCGGGATAGCGCTCTTGTTCCATGCGTTATCCGGAAAGCCACGCGCACCGAACTGGTGGCGCGCGATTCCGACAATGAGTTGGTCGTCGGTCGATGCAGCCGGAATCCCGTTTACCTGCAGGCCTTCCCCTCCCAGACCTTCTTCCAGCCGTGGTTCTCGTCGGCCGAGAGCGCCTCGTACCAGCTGTCGGTGGGGCCGAAGACCTGGACCAGCAGGTCGTTGCCGCCCTTCGCGTTCCAGTTCAGGTAGTCGATCGCCTTGGGGGCGCGCTTGGGGACCTTCCGGTAGTCGGAAACTTCGCTGTAGATGGGGTTGTAGCCGGTGCGCTGCTCGTAGCTGGCCACGTAGAACACGCTCCACCCCTCCTTCTCCCCCGGCCCCACCGCCAGGTTGTCGCCCGACAGGAAGGTGGTCGCCATCTCCGGGCTCCCGCCGCGCACCAGGTCCATCGCCTGCAGGTCGCGCTGCGCCCGCGCCCAGCTCCCCGGCCGCGGCAGGCCGCTGGTGAGCACCAGGCGCTCGGCCACCAGCGGCGCGTAGCGCACCACCGGCCCCGCCACCTGCGGCGGGCTGAACTCGCCCACCACCTCCGGCTCCAGCCCCTTGCGGAAGGCCAGGAACTCCTGGTCGCCCGCGGCGGCCGCCACCGTGGTCGCCTGCCCCACGCCCACCGGGAGTCCGCAGCTGGTGAGGCCGCCGGGGCCCCGTAGCGCGAACGTCCCCACCCGCGCGCCGCGGCGGAAGAGCACGAACTCGCCGGCGGGCGGGAGCACGGCCTGGCGGAAGCGCTGCTCGTACGCCTGCGGCGACACCCCCGCCGGGCGCGCCACGGTGCGCAGCGAGTCGCCCGAGACCTCGGCCACGGGGATGATGCGGTCCTGCCCCTGGCTGCGCACCACGTGGAAGATGACCGTCCCGCGCGGCAGGCCCAGGTCGGTCTGCTCGGCGGGGCTGGGGGCGCTCTGGGCCGCGCCCTCGGGCGGAGGCGGCTGCACCACGCGCACCTCGGCGCCGCCCCACTGCACCTTTTCGCAGGCGGGGAGGGCGGTTAGAATCAGGAGCGCCGGGGCCCAGCGGGCGCGGACGGGCAGTGCGCGCATACAGAATCCGAATGTCGTGTGGTTGCGGACCGGGGCCGCGCGGGGCGTGGCGCCGGTCCGCCGTATGCGGGCCCGCACCAGCAAGGAACCGGCCACCCAACCCGGCGCTCCCGCGGCGCGGAAGCTTACGAGAATCCCCCGATCCCTGCCAGATGATCGACAACAGCGAGTTCCGCCGCGTGGCTGGTCACTTCGCCTCGGGGGTGACGGTGGTGACCACGGTGCGGCCGGACGGACGCCCCTGCGGGCTCACCGCCAGCGCCGTCTGCTCGGTCTCGCTGGACCCCACGCTGGTGCTGGTGTGCGTGGAGAAGGCCGCCGACTCGCACGGCTGCATCGAGCAGTCGGGCGTGTTCGCCGTGAACGTGCTGGCCGACGGCAAGGGCGAGACGCTGGCCCGGCGCTTCGCCGGTCACGACCTGGACGGGAAGTTCACCGGCGTGGCCTTCCGCCCCGAGCGCACCGGCGCGCCGGTGCTGGACGAGGCGCTGGCGTGGCTCGACTGCCGCGTGACCGAGCGCTGCACCGGCGGCGACCACACCGTGTTCGTGGGCGAGGTGGTGGCGGCGGACGCCTGCGAGGGCACGCCGCTGCTGTACTACCGGGGAGGGTACGGCCGCTTTGTCCCGTGAACTGCTGATGCGGCGCCTGGGCGGGTGGGTGCGCCCGGTCCTGGTGGGGCTGGCGCTGGGGGTGGTGGCCTTCGCCGGCGGGAGCCTGCTGCTGTACGAGGCGCGCGGCGCCCTCCCCGCGGCCGCCGGGGTGCTGGCGACCTTCGCCGCGGCGCTCGCGGCCGGGCTGTGGGCCGGCGCGCCGGTCGACGACCCCGAGGCGCCGCCGGCCGGCCGCTGGATCGTGCTCGCGATCGCGCTGGGCGTGGCCGGCGTGCTGGCGACCGGGTGGAAGGCGTTCGAGGCGGAGCGGCTGGGCGGCGCGGCGCGGGCGCTCGGGCTGCTCTTCATCGTGGGGGTCCCCGCCTACGCGGCCGGCTACCTGCTCCCCGCGCTGGCCGCGTGGGAGGGGACGGAGGACGAGGGCGATGGCGGCGAGGTGGACCCCGGCCTGGGCGCGTCCGAGATCGTCACCGCGGTGCTGGCGGGCGTCGCGGTGAGCGCGGCGCTGTGCGGCCTCTTCCTCCTCCCGCGCTTTGCGCCGGGGACGCTGCTGCTGGTGGCGGCCTTGCTGGTCATCTTCCCCGTCTTCTACCCCCACCGCGCCCGCGGCGAGCTCACCGAGCGCAGGGTGCTGATGGAGGAGCAGACGCCCTTCGGCACGCTGCGCGTGGTGGAGATCGTCTACCCCGGCAAGCGGCAGCCCGAGCGGCGCCTGTACCAGAACGGCGAGATCGAGTCCGGCGAGCTGACGCGCACGGGGGCGCCGACCTTCGCCTACATCGCGGCCGGGGAGCGGCTGTTCGGGGCGATGGAGCGCCCGGGATTGGCGTACCTCTTCCTGGGCGGCGGCGCGTACACGCTGCCGCGGCGGATCGCCGAGCGCGACCCGCAGGCGCGGATCACGGTGGTGGAGCTGGACCCGGAGGTGACGCGCGCGGCCTACCGCTGGTTCGGGCTGCGGCCGGAGCACGGGGTGCACAGCATCCACGGCGACGCGCGGATGGTGGCGGCGGGGCTCCCCGCCGGCGCCTTCGACCGCGTGTTCGTGGACGTGTACGACGGCACCGAGACCGTCCCCTACCCCCTGGTGACGCTGGAGGCGATGCGGGAGCTGGGGCGGCTGCTGAAGCCCGGCGGCGTGGTGGTGGCGAACGTGATCGGCGTGGCGGCGGGCGAGGGCGAACGGCGCTTCTGGTCGACGGTGCGCACGGCGCGCGAGGCGTTCGCGGGGGTGCGGCTCTACTATCACCTCGCGCGCGATTTCCCCGACCGCCAGAACTTCCTCATCGCCGCGTCGCCCGAGGCGGACGCGCGCTTCCCGGAGGCCGCGGGGGCGTTCGAGGGATGGCCGGAGGCGGAGTGGCCGCGGCTGACGGGGACGACGGTGTTCCGCGA
>DASYJZ010000793.1:0-8060 GCA_035995965.1 Longimicrobium sp.
GCGCGCGGCTGCAGTGCGCGGAGATCTGGACGCGGCATTCCCGCTGGCGCTGGCGGCACCTCCATCCGTGGAGCGAACCCGCATTCTCCTGCTCTGCGCGGACGAGTTCCAGACACTCGCCGCAGAGCGCGCGGCCATTCGCGCTGCAGAGGAACTCGCCGCCGACGATCGAGCGGAGCTCTTCAGGATCACACGGGATCGAAAGCTGTGGGAGCGCATTGCCGGGAGAGACGCAGCAGGGGCAGCCGCGTCCGGCGGTTCGCGCATCCCTGGCGACTGGCTAGAGTGGCTGGCGCTGCTGAACGCCGGCGAAGCCGACGCGGACCGACTCCGGGAACTAGCGCAGCGCGGCGCCTCCGAGTGGAGCGTCGAAGCACTGGCGGCCACTCCCGGCGGCGCGGGGGAACTGGCCGCGCTCCTTTCGGCTACCCGTGCGCCCGCCGAAGAAGCCGTGTTGCGTGATTCACTACCTCACCTGCTCAAGGTGCTGCAACGTGACGCAGGATGGCCGCGCACCGATTTCGAGGCGAGCTATGAAGCGCTCATCAGCCTGCTGGTGATGGAGTGCAGGGGAGGGGAAGCCGAACTCAACCTGTTCGTGGACCTTGCGGGAGCACTACTTACTCTCGGCGCCGATGCCGCGCGGTATGAGGATTTGGTGCAGAGCGGCGTGGAGTTGTGGACGCGCTTCGCCGCGCCGCGCACCGTTACATGGGTGCTGGACCTGATCGACCTTCTCGCTGCACACCCCTCCGCCTCCGACGAGGCGCGGCTGCGCCTTCTGGTCGCGGTGACCGAGCGGTTGATGGTTCCTCAGTTCGCCTCACGCCTGGACCCGGTGCAGTTGGAATTTTTCAAGGTGCTGTGTCACGATCTGGACCATCCCGAACTGTACAGGGATCTGGTTAAGACGGTCTATTCAGGCGACGAGCCGGTTGTGACCGGTGGGGATCCATTCGCGCAACTCGCCGGCCAGACGGTCGCCGTCTACACGCTGATCGAAAGCGCGGCAATGCGGGTCCGCGATTTTCTGCTTGACCACTGCGCCACGGTTTCGGTCGAACTGTGCCACGAACATGTCTGTACAGACCGGCTTCGTTCGCTTGCCCAGCACGCCGACATCTTCCTAGTCGCAACTGGCAGCGCCAAACATGCCGCGACCGAATGTATCGAAGTCAATCGAAGCAACGCTCTCCCGTTGCTTCGCCCTAGTGGAAGGGGGTCGGCCAGTATGCTCTCCGTTCTACACGCGCACCTCGCCGCCGGGAACTAGACGCGCGTCTCCCTCTGGAGAGTGGGGCTGGAACGTAGGTCTGGTCGAAGGACCCAGGCCCCGTGCTGCAGGGGCGGCTCCGCGAGCGCCGCATCCTCGGCGGCTGGACGCCGATGAGGTTAGAGAGGGGCGGCGAAAGGAATCGGACGCCGCTGCGGGCGGGAACTCGTTCGGTTCCACAATCCCGTATGACGTAGGCAGCAAACAAACGGCCGCGCCCCCCACTTAGGGACAGCGGCCGTTGATTTATGGCCCCGGCCGGACTCGAACCGGCGACATTCTGCTTAGAAGGCAGACGCTCTATCCACCTGAGCTACGAGGCCAAACATTTCAATTCAACACAATCTATCAAGCACCGACCCAATGCGGAAGCCGATCCTTCTTGCCGACGCCCCGCCTTTGAGGGGATTGCACCAGTAGCAGGCCAGCACGATACTGGCTTTTATACGTGCGTGGGCTGCGGTGGAGCGGTAATGTAGTCCGCTGCGACTGCGGGATCCGTTGGAGCTTCTAGCGTAGGATCATCAAAGTCGCAAGGCGACGCGGGCTCCTGGAACTTTAAGGAAAATCGCATGCCTCGACAAACGAGTCGACCGTCAACGCACGATCGTCAGAGCGTGCAAGATACCGTCGCGGAGGCCATCGAGCGCGACCTGACCCGTGTCCAAGCCAGGCCAATGGCGGTGGCGTGCAATACCATTGCCGCCGGAGGGCGTTCCGTTGGTGGTACTGAAAGAACGCGATCCCTACCTGGGACAATGGCCCACACCCAATCCGCGCGAAGTGAAGGCGAACACCCAGCCGACGAGGTCCTTGCCGCGATGACGCAGCTTCCGCAGCAGCGCGACCGTCTTTCCCCAGCCGAAGCCCTGCTCGACCAGCTTCCGTTTGCGCTGGCTCACCGCGTATCCGGCATGCCGCGTGGTTCGTCGATCGATCGCGCTCCGGCGCCCGGCCGTGTTCCACGCCGCGTGCGGGGTGAAGCCTCGCTCACGGGCTCCGGCCACGAACTCCTTCGTGTCGTAGCCCTTGTCGGTTCCCAAGGTGCGCCGCCGCTTGCGGCCGGGCTGCCGCTCCAGCATCGCCAGCGCGTTGTCCCGCTCGGCCGTGCCGGTCGCGTGCGCCACCTCCGTATCGACGATCAGCCCGTGCCGGTTCTCCATCAGCACGTTCGCGCTGTAGCACAGACTCGATCCCGTGCCGCCCTTTCTGGGCTGAGGCCGCACCAGTTTACGAAGCACCTTCGATCGAGACGAGATCTCGCAGTGAGTTTTTCAGCACCCTGCTGAAGACGCCGAGCGGGGATGTGGCATCTCCCGGATCGGCACGGTTTCGACGACGACCTGCCGTTTTAAGATCACGCGCCGCGCGGCGGCTGGGAGCACTCCCCCGGCCGCCGCGCCGGTCCCCAACTTCATTTCCGACTCCCCCTACGGATACGTGCCGATGCCGCTAGGCTGATCCGCACGCCGCTCCGCCGCACCTCGGCCGCACACTCATGACCGGCTTGCTGTTCACTGGAGCGCCGACTGCGCACAGGGTGCCGTAGACGTACGGCTCCACGCGATGGGGAGATCGCGCGGTACGTCCCCCGTCAGTCCAGGTCCAGCGCACCCCTACGGGCGCAGACGTGAGTACGCGTCTGTCTACGGCGACGTACGACGAGAGGTCCGCCGGCCCCCTCACAGCAACTACTACCATCTCTGAACGTTCACGGAACTGCAGGCTCCTGGGGTCGCGGCGGTAGACGCCGCCGCGCGCCCTACATGTGCCGCGACCTCCTTCCGGACGCCGCGACGGGAGGCGCGCTGCACTACGACGGCCGGCGGCAACACCTCCGGACTGCCCGCTGCTCCACCTACCTCTACGACTTCTGCATCAACCTGGCGGCGCTCCTGGCGGTGGCCGGCGGCCTCCCTCTCCGCTCGATCGGTGGGACGTGGTGCGGTGAGTCCATGACGATCGGCGGGGGTCTCCGCCCATCTCGGCGGCGGTGCCGATCCCGGCAGCGGGGCCGTTCAGAACGGCGCCGCTCGCTGCCGTGAGCGGTGCCCCGGCACCCGCAACTCCAGCCGATCCAGCGGCCTCAGCGGCATCCTGCCTCTCCTCAGCAGGCTTTTCACGCGACTTCTTCCGTTCCTCAGCAAGTCCTTCTGCTTCATCTGATTTACTCGCAACAACTTAGCTCTAAATTACCTCCCTTCTCGGCACCCCCCCAGTCACGCTCCGCGCACCCCCTCGCCTTCCCGCGTCCGTGGGTGGGTACCCGGTCGAAACTGTCCCTGGCCGGAACCCTTCACGAGCAACGGCTTCCACCCGGTGCTCCCCACGGAAAGAGGAGGACGACATGAGAAGATGGTTGAGGATCCGAATCACGGCGGTAGCGCTGGCTGCCGGACACTTCGCTGCACACGCGGATTCTGCCGCCCGAGCGGTCCTCGTTGTCGAGGCGCAGCTCCGCATCGCGGCGGACGTGCAGCGGATCAGCCACGAGGCGGCCGTGGAGGCATGCGTCCCGGTGCGCCTCATGGTGTTCGATGACTGTACGGGGAGTACCCCTGCTCACCGCGGGGCGCCGATGCGCGAAGACCAGGTGCTCGAGATGGTGGAGCTCCTACGGGCCTGCGGCAGCCTTCTGCATCGGTGGCGGCGTCGCCGGCTTATCCGTCGCCGGGAAAGCCGCCCGCGCCCGTGAGGCGCGGGGTCTGGCGCGAATCCGTATCCTGTTCCCGCGGCTCTGCGCCGCCGCCGAGAACAACAAGCGCTGATTCCACACGCGGTTCGACCCGAGCCTGCTAGACGCGGCGGCGAGCGGGTGCGAACGGGTGATCAGGGAAGATCTCGCACAGTCTCCGGAGCAGGAACGACAGCGATGGCGACTGAGACCACGGAGCAGAAGACGAAGGCGCCGCGCTCGAGCGTGGCGGAGGCCGGCCGCAAGCGAATGGTAAAGGAGGGGCTGCCGGCGGCGCCCTTCCGGGCCGGGCCGAGGTCGGGCTGCAGTGGTGGAGCCCCAGCTGTGGACGCGAGGGGCGGGAGGTCGTGGAAGCGGACGGGCCGGTCGTAGAGAGGCGCCCGGTGTGAGGGAGGCCGTCAGGGTTAGTGAAGACGGCCGACGCGGAACTAGCCGTCGACTCAGACTCGGTGACAGGCGGTCACGCCGCCGAGGTGGTGGCGGTGGCGGAGGTGCTAGAGGGCGAGCCGCTGTTGGCGATGGACCTTGACGCGCACAAGGTCGGTGACCCCGCCGAGGGCGGCGCGCTCCTGGATCCGAAGTCGGTGCGGGAGATAGAGTTCGCGGTGAAGCCCAGGTGCTGAAGGGCGGTCTGGCCGCTGTGGTCGCCGGGCTCCCGGGGAAGGACCCCTCCCGATCCTTAGGCTACGGAGGCCGGCGCGGGAGACGCGGGCTTCCAGGTCAACATCCGCCAGCCGCTCGCGAGCCTCGCTTCTCGGCAGGCGGCGAGCTACCTGGCGCGGCTCGCGCCGCGGTGGCGGTGCTCGCCGAATGCGCCGCGGGTCTCGATGCGGCGAGGCCGGTGAGCTGCCGCGCTCCTCGAAGGCGCCGCCGCTACGCTGCACTCCCGGGCCGGCGTGGGTGCCTGTGGCCGATGAGCGCGGCAACCGACTGCGCTTGGTGCTTCAGGTCCCAGTAATCCTCGTTCGGTTCCGCGTCGGCATCTTGCCTACGCGCATCTCGCTCGTAGGACTCGGCCACCGAATGTAGCAGCGTCGCGGTCCGGAACCACCTGCTCTGGAGCGCCTCCGCCCACAGGTGAAACTGCTCGGCGAGCGTTCGTTCCTGCTCGCCCCCGTCCGCGAGTCCGCACCACGTGACGCCCCGGCTATTGTGGATTTCGGTCCAGAGGCCGCGTTCCAACTCCTCGCTCGCGAGTTTTTCGATCAGCTCACGGACCGGCTCGTGGGCCAGACTCCATCGGTACCCGGTGGTGCGTACCGGAGCACCTGCCCGATGAGCAGGTCCCGACCTCGCGTCCACGCGCCTTCACCTCCTCTCTGGCGCGCAGGATCCAGTTCCGAAGCTCCTCCGCGTCGACGCTCCCGTCGTCCGTGCATCGGGGGGGGGCTGCGCCATCTCCTGAGCATCTCGTACGCGCGGCGAGTTCCCGAAAAAATGCGTATACCTCTCCACCGGATCCTTGGGCGCGAATCTTCAATCGGGTCCTTCAGGTCTTAGTTCCAACAATCGTGTAGAGCGTGATTCCGCAAAAAAAGCAGTTACGCCTTGACTGCTCAATGAGATCATTCAACCAGTCCTGACCTTCGCCCGATGAGATCAAGCCTTCCAATGAAGCAGTTTGGACGGTGCTCTTAAAGTGGTAGATCTGATCGGCAATGTTAAAGTCCTGGATTATAAACGGAAACGACTGGCACCCTATTTCGCTAAATCCGGCTTCCGTGAAGAGCCGCAGTAACTGGCGACCCATCCACCCTTCCCCTTCTCGGCGATCGCAACGGAGATTCAGGAGCCGGCGCGTCACTTCACGATGGGCGGAATCGAGTACAAGAGTTTCCCAATCAGGTTCGTTGAATACCGCTCGCCCGCCGCGCCTGAGCACGCGGTGGACCTCGAGCACGGCTGCTGCCGGCTGCGCCAGTACCTGCAGTACTCGATCGCCAAAGACTGCATCCACGCTCTCGCTCGGTAGGTTTAGATTGCTAATGTCATCAACAAGAAATTCTACAGGTAGGTTCAAGGGAGCTCCTCGTCTCTTCGCTTCGGTGACAAAAGTCTTGCTCTTGTCAACCGCGATGACCCGGCCTGTCACACCCACCAATTGCCCAAGAGTGATGGCGTCCACACCGAGGCCACAGCCGACCTCCAAGACAGTGCAACCGCTGATATTGCCCAGAAGTTGGATGCTGGCAGCCCTCCGTTGCTGGGATAGTGAATAGGTAACGTCTAGGTAGTTTTTTAAGGCGTCCGTGTTATCGACGCCATCGACATTATCGAATCCGGTATCCAACTGTTGTCCGGTTCCCATAACGACCTCCCGCTATGTGAGTGGGTGAATCCGTGTATTGTAACCTCTCATACGCGCGGCGAGGAGGTGGACGTGCGCAAGGCCGAGGAGAAGCGCGTCGTGGACCCTAGCCCCGGGTGGTGCGCCTCATCGAGGTAAAGGGGCGGTCCGATCAGACCGGCGAGGTCGAAATTGAAGAGAACCAGCATCGCTCGGTGGCGATGAACTCACGTGTGAACGTTGATCGTTTTCTGCTCATCGATACCTCCGGTTCGCCGTAATCTACGGCGGTGAGGTGTCCACTGTCGCCGGGGAACTCCAAAGGAGGGGACGGCAGGGACGAGGAGAGGGACGGACTGCGGTGAAGCCCTCCGCCGGGTCGCGAGCCGCTTCCGCAATCTCCTCGACCGTCCGAACTTCAGGGCTCGACCCTTGGATAGTAGAACTCGGCGGCGCGTTCCGGGGTGTGGCTTGGTTACGACTGCCGATCCGAAGGGGCTGCGCGTGGCACCCCGCGCTCCGCAAGCGCTTGGTGGTCGCGTATCGCGAACTGCAGGTCACGCAGCGCTAGCGGCGTATGTTTCCCGAGGTGGGCTCAACGCACTCCCCATCTGGGACGGAACGCCCGTACAACATAGGCACCAGCCATTCTCGTGTCCCCGCTCGCTGGCGAGCGCTCTTCCCCGGTATGTCAGAATAACCTGGCTCGTTTCGGCAGCATCTCCAGGTACGATTACCGATAATCACCGGTTCACAACGCACTCCGGTTGGCAAAGCGAGACCTCATTTCCCTAACCAACTCATCGTAAGTCATAATTCGAACGTCATCCTTTAAGGAGTGCTGCTGGAGACTGCGCCACTCTTTCCAGGGGAGAGCCGGATCACGACCAACGACAAGGCGAGCACTGATCTCACAGTAGTCGATTCCTTTGAGTCGTAGGTTCCTGCGCACCGCATCCTGTTCCAGTATTTTTCTGTAGTTTCGAATCTGCTGTACAGCATTTGTAATCTCGCGCGAAAGAACTGGAACATCGCGGTAGTGGCCAGTAAGCCGGAGCGAACTTTTCTTTAGTTCAATAAGCTCCCAGTCGCGCTGAACCCCATTACGCAGGAGCAAATCAAGCCGTCGCGGCTTTCCTCGAACATCGAGTTCGGGGAATCGCAGCCAGAGCTGGGTTTGGATTTGCTCATATGTGAATCCGAATACCTCGCGATAATGCTCACGGATGAACTCCTCCAGCATACGCTCCGAGGGCTCGGATTGTAGTAGACTTTCGAATTCACGCAGAACCGCTCTCCCAGGATTTGAGGGCGTGAACACTGGTTCAAGCGGAACATAAGCACCCTCTTTGCCGCTCGTCAGGATTATCCCGTCTGCAGAATATTCTCTCACTTGGGGGCCATCGAGGCCCAATTCTACACTGAGACCATCCCGGTGCGTTAAAAGGAAGCTACGAAGTTTGCTGTAAGTCGAAGGAGTAAGAGGGATCGAATCAACCGTTCCAACGCTAGGACTGTGATTAGGAAAGCCGGCCGACTCTAGCAAGTTTACGTAATCGTGGAACATCCAGTCTGGAGCCGCTTCTGGATAGTTATTAAGAAAGACAAAATCTCTAACAGGTCGTCTACTCAAGAATGAGTCTAGAGACGCAAGTGTGTCTCGCATAGAAGGAGAAGCGATCTGAACCGCACCCGGACAATGCCAGATAGCAGAAGGGAGATAGTGCAGGATGTAAATAAGAAATCCTTCAAATGCAAAAGTACCTGAATACGGGTCTGGGTCTAAGAGCATTTCGATCCCAGAC
>DASYJZ010000794.1:0-13442 GCA_035995965.1 Longimicrobium sp.
CGTCGTCGAACCTGATGACGCAGGTGCTGGATCGCGGCGGATTCTTCAAATGGCAGGGCTACTATGGCGCGTTCACTCTGGCGAAATCACAGGTGCCCCGAGTGCGCAATTACATCCTCCACCAGCAGGAACACCACCTCGGCGGCACCCTGAGCCCCGCGCTGGAACAGACCTGCGAGGAGTTGGAGTCGACGAAGGTCGACTGTGTGCCGTTGTAGCCGCGAGTTTACTCGCATATTCACCACAACAGACGGTGCTGGTTTCCGCCGCGCCCCTCCCCAAACGCGGCGAGGGGCGCCCCTCGCGGCGCGCCCCGTCGTCCATCAGCCGATGTCCCTTTGCTTTCCAGGCGAATCGGCTGCAGGTCAGCCCGGCCGATCCTCCGCAGTTGCGGGAATCGGCCGGATCGAGCGTGGCCGGTGGTCCGCCGGTGGATCAGGACTCCGTCTCGGCGGGAACGGTGCCGTTCCGGGTCTTCCACCACTCCACCAGCTTCAGCACCGCCCACACCAGCAGCACCAGGGGCAGGATCTTCGTGAGCAGGAAGCCGCCCACCAGCCAGGCGATCGCGAACACGCTGAACACGATCTTCAGCGCCACCACCGCGGCGATCACCAGCACGATCCACTTCAGGATCCTCTCGAGCTTCGTCTCGTTCTCCGACATCGCAACGCTCCGTGGTTCTGGGGACTGCGCGTGTAGGCGGATTCCGCCGGGCCGACTGCTCCTACGCGGCCCGTTTCGCGGAAGTTTCAAGCAGCCGCATCCTCCCCCGCGCCCGGCCGTGACACCGGCCCGGAAGCTGCGCGTAGCCGATGGACTGCGCGCAAACTTGCGCGGCAGGCGGCGCGGATCAACGATTTCGCTTCAGCCGGGGTGACAGCGCCACACGGCGGGACGGAGGTCGGAGATGAATCCTGCACCGGGAGCGAGGGTGGGCGGACGCGTGCTGATCGGAACGCAGGGGTGGAACTACGCCGGGTGGGTGGGGCCCTTCTACCCCGAGGGCACCCGCTCCGCCGACATGCTCACGCGCTACGCCGAGGCGTTCCCCACGGTGGAGGTCGATTCGACCTTCTACGCCATCCCGCCGGTGAACAGCGTCCTCGGATGGGCCAGGCGCTCGCCCGGCGGCTTCGTGTTCGCGCTCAAGCTCCCGCGCGAGATCACCCACGAGCGCCACCTGTGCGACGCCGAGGCCGACACGAAGCTGTTCATCGAGCGCGCCCGGCTCCTGGGGCCGAAGCTGGGGCCGATCCTGGTGCAGCTTGGGCCCGACTTCGCGCCCTCCGAGCTCGGCGCGCTGCAGGACTTCATCCCCCGCCTTCCCCGCGACCTGCGCTTCGCGGTGGAGGTGCGGCAGGAGCGGTGGACGCGGGACAACGTGCTCCCCGACCTGCTCGCGCTGCTCTCCGACAACGGCGTCGCGCTCGCGCTCAGCGACGGACCGTGGGTCCCGCGCCAGACCGTGCTGGACCTGGCCGCGGCGCCCACGGCGGACTTCCACTACCTGCGCTGGATGGGCCCCAACCGCGACCTGACCGACTTCTCGCGCGTGCAGGTCTCGCGCGCCGCCGAGGTGGACGAGTGGCTGGCCGTGCTGACCAAGCTCGACGCGCTCGGGATCGACGTCTACGGCTACGTAAACAACCACTTCGAGGGCCACAGCCCCGCCACGGCGCGCGAGCTCCAGCGCCGCCTCGGCATCCGCCCCGTGGACCCGCGCGAGATCGGCGAGCAGATCACCCTCTTCTGACGAACAGCATTGCCGTTGCGGGGTCAGACCAGCGACGCCGCCCCGGGGTGCCGCCGGGTGACTTCGGCGGCGAGCTCGGGCAGCTCCGACAGCATGGTGAAGTCCGCGAAGTCGAAGCCGGGGCCGACGGCGCAGGTCACCAGCGTGTACGCGCCGGTGGTGCGCGCCGCCTGCCAGTCCCCCGCCGGGATCACCGCCGCCGCCTCGCGGCCGTCCGCGGGCGCCCCGAGCGGCTCGCGCGTGAACGTCGCCAGCCCGGCATCGATTCGCAGCAGCTCGAGCGCGTCGCCCTCCACCCAGCTCCACGCCTCGTCCGAGGCCACGCGGTGCCACCGGCTGCATCCCCCGTCCACCAGCAGGAAGTAGATCACGGTGAGCGCGCTCCGCGGCGGCCGCGCGTCCTCCGTCTGCACCCGGAGCGCGGAGCGGAACACCTCGCGGTAGAACCCGCCTTCTGGGTGCGGCTCCAGGCACAGGCGGCGGACGAGCGCTTCGGCGCGGGGATGCATGGCGATCCGGTGGATGCTCGGATGGAGGTCAGGGGTGGCGCGCGGACTGAGGATCGGCTAGATCAATCGCGCTGGCGCAACCGATAGAACGGACCTTGCGGGCGAGAGATTTCGTCTCTCCCGCCGGTCGGCGACGAGCTTACGTGGAGGCGGCCCCGGCCGCCCGATACCCATACGAACGATGGCCGAGAAGAAAAAGAAGAAGAAGCGCACCGCCGCCGAGATGCACCGCACGGTGCAGGACCAGGTGCAGGCGCTCCCGTACGCGGTGAGCCACCTCGAGAAGGAGGGGAAGCGCACGCAGGCGTTCATCGTGAAGTACCTGACGGGCCCGGTGCTGCGGTTCATCAACAGGCTGATGAACCGCACGCGCTACAAGGGCCCCGAGGGCCAGAAGCGCAAGCAGAGCGAGCAGATGAAGCGCCACCTGGAGAACCGCCAGAAGGCCGTCGACTACATGCAGACCGAGCTGCGCAAGGCCCAGAAGCGGCAGACGAAGCGCGGCGGGGGAGGCGGGCCAGGGAAGGCACGCTGACCCTTACAGAACGTTTCACACAGAGACGCGGAGGAACTGAGAGAACTGCGAACTCTCTCTTCCTCTGCGTCTCTGCGTGAAACGGCAGTTGATCCTCAGCCTCAGGATGAGCGATCGCCCATCGCCGCCATCAGCTCGCTGACCCGGACCAGGGTGTGGACCGGGTAGCCCGCGCGCTCGATCGCCTCGCGCCCGCCCTCCTCGCGGTCGACCAGGGCCAGCACGGCGAGCACCTTTCCGCCCTCCGCCTCCACCGCCTGGATCGCCTTCAGCGCGCTGCCGCCGGTGGTCACCGTGTCCTCGATCACCACCACCTCGTCGCCCGCCCCGAAGCAGCCCTCCACCCGCTTTCCCGTGCCGTGCGCCTTGGGCTCCTTGCGCACCGTGAACGCGTTCACCGGGTCGCCCGCGATCCACGACGCGTGGGCGATGGCGTACGCCACCGGGTCCGCGCCGAGCGTCAGCCCGCCGACGGAGGCGGGGCGCAGGCCGGCCTCGCGCAGCACCGCCAGCCCCAGCCGCCCGACCACCGCCTGCCCCTCGGCGTGCGTGGTGGTGGTGCGCGCGTCCACGTAGTAGCGGCTGCGCGCGCCGGACGAGAGCACGAAGTCGCCGACGCGGAAGGAGCGCTCCAGCAGCAGCGCGACCAGCCGCTCGCGGTCGGCGCTCACGGCAGCACGCGGCCCGGGGCGGAGATCTCCACCCATTCCTCGATGGTGTTGGGCGACGGGTAGGGCATTCCGAACTCGTTGTGCAGCATGCGGATGCCCTCCACCACCGCCGGGTCGGAGCGCACGTCGCTCTCGGGGCCGAACTCCAGGAACTCCAGGAACACCCCGGGCGTCTCGGCGCTGATGAAGTGCCACGCGTGGGCGCCCTGCGCGGTGACCGCCGCGTGCAGCGTGGCCCACGTCTCCGCGTACTCGGCGCGCCGGTGCTGCGGCACGAAGCGGCGGATGCTCACCAGGCGCCGCTCGCCCGTCTTCACGTCCATCGTACGGCCCTTTACGGTTCAGGGGATGCGCGGCGCGCGCCCGCCGCGCCGCAGGAGCTGCCCAACCACGGCCGCGCCCACCCGCCCCAGGTTGGAGGGCCGCGCGCGCCGCGCGATGCGCTGCGGCGCCCGGATCAGCGGCTCCAGCTCGGCGGCGGACGGGCGGCGGTGCGCCACCGCGAACAGCAGCCGGTCCAGGTCGTCGCGCAGCATGGGGCGCGAGTCGGCGCGCCGCGCGGCCACCATCTTCCCGCCGGCGTCGCGCGCCGCGCGGGCCAGCTCCAGCGCGCGCAGGTATGCCCGGGGGTCCACCTCGTCCGGCGCCAGCACCGCGCGTGGATACTCGCCGGCGAGCTCGTCCAGCAGCTCGTCGAGCACCACCGCCCAGGTGGAGGGGGCGTCCAGGTCGGCGGGGGCCATCGCCCGGTCCATCAGCCGGTCCACCGCGCGCTTGAAGCGCAGCGCCGTCTCCACCACCCCCTCGTCGTCGTCCGGCAGCTCGGAGAGGAAGTCGACCAGCGCGTCGTACACCCGCGCGGCGGCCACCTCGTCCAGCCGGTCGATCTCGTCCACCAGGTCGCTGACGCGCGAGACCATCGCCTCGCGGTAGCGGTCCATCGACGCCGGATGGTGCTCCAGCCAGAACCCCACCTCCGCGTCGATCACCGTCCGCAGCGTGACGAGCTTCGCGAAGGTGTCGGCCTTCATCGGCGGCGCTGCCTGGGCTCGCGGTTCGGGCGGACGGGGTGGGACAAGGTCAGCGGGTGGGAGGCGGGAGTCAAGGACAGGAAGTGCGAAGGTGCCGAGTGCCAAGTGCCAAGTGCCGAGTGCCGAGTGCCAAGTGCCAAGTGCCGAGTGCCAAGTGCTGATACCGGTCCCGCCAAAGTCTCCGTGAAATCCGCGACTCCCCAATTCCGCGACCCTCAACGACGTCATCCTGAAAAACTGATCAGAATCCTCGGCCCTCAAACGGTGTCATCCTGAGGCCCGTCCTCGAAATTATCCTGAACCACGGTGGGCTTCGCAGGGCCGAAGGATCTAACCGCGGACGTGCGTGGACCGCCGCGGAAGCCGCACCGTATCCGCGGCAACGTCATGCGTGGACGATGCGAGGCCGGCATTCGGAACGCTGCCGCGTCCAGCCTCGCGGCGTTCCGGCTGGATCCCTCGCCTCTGCGTAGACCGGCGCGGCGGCGGCGTCACCGTGGCCGAGCCTCGGGATGACACCGGTCCGGTGTGTTTCGGCCACACCGCCTCGCCCGGCGAGCATCGGAACTTCAGCGAGGCGTCTCGCGGCTCCAGTAGAAGCCGCTGTTGCTGGCGGGGTCGACGAACAGCCAGGCGTTGCCGCTGGGGAGCGCGTAGACCTCCAGCCGCTGCCCCGCCCTGCCGAGCATCGTGCGCTCGTTCACCGTCCACCAGGGGGTGAAGGTGGGCGCGTCCACGCGGAGGCCGCGCGCCTCGTTCAGGGAGAGGCGGCGCAGCCCCGCGATCATCCGGTCGTGGTCGGCTGGCGCGAAGTTGAAGCGGACCCAGTGCAGGCCGCCGCGCGCGTCGCGGCGGGTGTGGATCTCGGTGGCGGAGGGGGGGACGAGGGCCGGGAGCGCCTCGGCGCCGGCGTGGGGCGCGGCGGCGTAGGCCGGCCAGTACCCCTGCGGCTGGTCGACGTAGGTGCAGACGCTCGGATAGAGCGCCAGCGCCAGCGTGATGGCGGAGAAGGCGACCAGCAGCAGCACGCTCCTGCGGCGGCGCAGCCGGTCGGTCTCGGAGAATTGATGCATCGGACGGAAAGCCGCTGGATCGGGACAGGCGAACGGAGTGGGGCCAATGTAGAGCGCCCGCCGGCGGGCCGCGAGGCCGCCGGCGGGCGCCGTCCGCCGCAGCGGATGCGGCTACGGGTCGCTGCGCGTGAGCACCAGCACCGGCGCGGGCGCCGCCGCCGAGGGGAGGTGCAGCACCAGGTGGTTGCCGACCACCTCGTAGGCCACGCCGCGGCTCGCGTCCCACCCCGCCAGGTCGAAGCCGGCGCCGGTGGCGCGCAGCCCCGCGCGCTTGCCCACGCTGAAGGCGGTGCTGGGGTAGAAGCGCAGCTCGCCGGCGCGCGTGGTCACGCTCCCCGCCTGCGTGCCGAACGAGAGCGGCGCGGGCGAGGCGGGGCCCCAGGTCGCCGCCTCGAGCGTGTACGCCCCGCCCGCGCCGAAGTGCACCGTCATCTGCTGCACGTCGCCGCCGGGGAGCGCGGTGGCGGTGGGCGTGATGGTCCAGGTGCCCATCAGGTCGGCGTCGGTGGGCGCGGTGGCGCCGTCGCCGCAGGCGGTGGCCGCGGCGAGGGCGAGCAGGGCGGCGAGTGCGTGGAGCTTCCGCATGGGCGGAGTACCGGGTAGGGGCTGGGAGGAACGATCCTACGTGAACGAGCGAGCGGGCGGTTCCCTGACGGAGCCGGCGATGACGCCGAGGGGAGGCAGGGCCCGCGCCGGTGGAACGACCCTCCAGCGCCCGTGCCGGCGACGGAACCCTACTCCACCTCGACGTCGCCCCGGCGGCAGTCGTCGGTACCGGCGGGGCTGGCCCGCACCACCTCGCGCACGGCGGCGGCGCGCGGGAACATCCCCAGGTGGCCGAACCTGCCGCGGTCGGTGACCTCGGCGCGGACGGTCACGAACACCGTGCCGTAGTCACCCTTCACCAGCTCGCGATAGCGGGCCATGAGCGGGCCGGGGTCCGACACCCACCACTTCTCGCTGCTCCCGCACGGCTGGAACGACTGCTCTTCCCACTGCACCGTGTAGTGCCCGGTGAGCCGTTGCGGCTCTATCCCTCTCGCCGCGGCGCCCAGGAGCGCGACTGCGGCGACTGCGGGCACTGCGCGAACCATCCTCTTCATCAACACGCTTCCCGCCGTGGACCCTGCCGAGCCGTCGTGCAACCTGTAAGACACTCGGCGGCTACGAAACGTTGCATCGGCAAAAGAAACAGCAATTCTCTCACAGGGGTCACAGGGGACACGGAGGAGCTCACCGCATTCCTCTGTGGCCCCTGTGAACCCTGTGAGAGCCAATCTGTTCTTACTTCCCCTGCTCGATGGCCCTGCGGGCGATGCGGTCGACCAGGCCGGGGGCGACGAGCTTGATCTTCGCGCCGAGCTTGCCGCGCAGCGTCATGATCAGCTCGCGCTTCCGCTTCGCCGCGGCCACGAGGATCTGCCGTGCGCACTCCTCGGCAGACATCACCTCGCGCTCGCGCACGGGGCTGTTCCCCTCGCCCAGCGGCCGCCCGTCGGGCCCGAAGGCGCGCTCGCGGATCTCCGTCGCCACGAAGCCGGGGAACACCTGCGTCACCGTCACCCCGCTGTCCTCCAACTCGATGCGGATGGAGTCGAAGAAGCCGGCCGCCGCGTGCTTGCTCGCCGCGTACCCGCTGCGCGTGGGCACCCCCGTGAGCCCGGTGAGGCTGTTGACGGCGACAATGCGGCCGCGGCTGGCCTTGAGGTGCGGGAGCGCGTAGAAGGTGGGGTAGACGCTGCCCAGGTAGTTCACCCGCATGATCCGCTCGAACGGCGCCAGGTCGCGCATCTCGTCGAAGCGCGCCCACATCCCGATCCCCGCGTTGTTCACCAGCGTGTCGATGCGCCCATGCTCGGCCGCCGCGCGCTCGATCAGCGCGCGGCACTGCTCCTGGTCGGCCACGTCCGTCGGCACCGCCAGCGCGCGGGCACCCAGGGCCCGGCACGCGGCGGCGGCCTCCTCCAGCTTCGCCGGCTCGCGCGCGGCGAGCACCAGGCGGGCGCGCTGCGCGGCGAGCTGCAGCGCCAGCTCGCGCCCGATCCCGGCCGAGGCGCCGGTGAGCACCACCACGTTGTCGCGGAAAGGGGGGGCGCTCATCGGGACCGGGAGGATGTGGAGGAATCGCGGGGAGGCCGGCGCGGCGCGCCGATGTCGATGTGGATCTGCGCCTGACCCTCGGCCTGCACCACGGCGGCGACGGACTTCGAGAAGACGAACACCCCCAGCGGGGTGATGCGGTCCACCCGCCCGGTGGAGCGCACGCCGCGGGCGAGCTGGCGGTCCAGCGCGGCGTCCACGTCGCGGCGGATGGCATAGATGCGGTCGCCTACCGCGAAGTGCGCGGATTCGCGCATCTGGTCGCGGAGCTGGTCGTACAGCAGCCACTCGGCCACCTCGGGGAGCACGCTGCGGCTCTCCACCGAGAAGTCCAGGTCGGGGACGGAGACCACCTGCGAATCCGGGTCGAACACCGGGGTGCCGACGAAGTAGAGCGTCCCCCGCGCGTCGCCCGAGACGGTCGCGGCCAGCACCAGCTTGGTCCCCGCGCCGTAGAGCCGCGCGCCGCGCACGCGGATGCGGTGGCCCTCGATGTCGAAGCTGCGCCCCACCAGCTTCTTCCGGACGATCGAATCCATCACGGTGAACGGTAGCTCGGCGACCATCTGGATGCGGAAGCCGTTCCCGGGCGCGGCGCGACCGTTCGGCGGCAGCGGCTCCGGCGTCACCGCCGGACGCTCGCCGATCACCATCTTCGGGCGGACGACGACGGAGACGGTGGTGGTGAGGGTGGTCCCGGAGCCGACCGGCGGGGTCGCCGACAGCGCTTCGGGCTGCATCAGCACGTACACGCCCTTGGACGCCTTGATCGGCTCCTGCACCGTGCGCCAGACGCTCTCCACGTGGTAGTGGAGGTTCGCGGCCTCGCGAATCCGCTGGTCGATCTCCGGCGCGTGCTTGTCGAGGAGGTCCTGCACCAGGTTTTGCACCCGCTCGGTCACGTCGATATTGGCCCCGGTGAGCCTGCAGCGGAAGCCCGGGCGAACGCGGCGCGGCGTGGTGTGCGCCGCCACGGTCCAGTTGGGCCGCAGGCCGATGTCCGTGCGCAGCCCCACGTCCATGCTGGGCATCGGCCCGTCCTGCCCGCAGCCGGCGAGGGGCACCCAGCGGCAGCTCCCGAGCACGCAGGCGCGCGCGGCCACGCGGGCCCGGTAGCGCACGTGGGCGGAGAGGTCCAGGTGGTCTCCGTCCAGCTTCAGCGAGAGCGGGTCGCGCTCCCACATCTCCTTGACGTACAGCGTCCCCACCACGGGAAAGCTCCCCAGCGGGTGCCACTCGTCCTCGTGGTTCTGCCCGTGCGGCACCTTCTTCTCCACCTGCGCCGCCACCGACGCCAGCGACACGGTGATCGGCAGGGTGACGGTGGAGGCCTGCGGCTCGGGCACCGGCCGCTGCTCGCCGCGCTCGTCCGGTGCGGGGATGCGCATGCTGTCGCGGCACCCGGCGACGCCGGCGAGCAGCGCCAGCAGGGGTGCGGCCAGGAGCGGGCGGAAGCGCGATGGGTTCAAGGGGCGGGTCGGGGAGACGGGATTAACGGAGATGTCTTCCTCGGATTTTTCGCGACGATGCGAGTGAACTCGCCGCTACAACGGCACGCAGTCCGCCTTCGCGGACATCAACGGCAACCGCGGTCCTGCCGACGTTTCAACGCCGTTCGATGCGCATCTTGCGAAACCCGAAGTTGAGCCGGCGCCAGAGGTCGACGCTCAGTCCGCGAAGGCGGCGCGAAGGCGGACTTCGTGCCGTTCCAGCGGCGCGTGTCCAACCGGTCGAGCCTATTCGTCGCGCTCGGGCGGGCGCGGGGAGACGACGTCGAGCAGCAGGCGCCATGGACCGCCGCCGTCGCGCGCCCAGATGCGGACGTAGTGGCCCGTCTCGCGGCGGCCGGCGCCGGGGTGCACGTACCGGTACTCACCGTAGCTCCAGCCCAGATCGCCCGCGGCGGAAGTGAACGCGCGCGCCGGAGTGGCCGCGTAGCGCCGCGCGCTGTCCGCTGACGCGGCGGCGAGCACCGCGGGGAGCCCGACGTGCGGCTGCGCGTCGTTGCGCAGCAGGCGCATCCCGGGATCGCCGAAGCTCCGCAGCGCCGCCCCCAGTCCGTCGCGCCCGGCCCGCTCGGCGAACGCGCTGTCCGCGGCGAGCAGCGAGCGCGCGGCGGCCACGTTCGGCGTGCCGGCGGGGGTGGACGGTGGGCCACCCGCGACGGGGGTCCACAGCGGCGCCTCGGGCTCCGGCTTCGGATTGGAGATGCCGAGGTCCACCACCCAACGCCATCCCTCCGCGCCGCGGCGCCAGACCGTGACGTAGTTGCCGTATCCCAACAACGCGCCCGTGCTGTCCATCACCTGCGACGGGCCGGTGGTGAAGCCGAGGTCGCCCGACCGTGCCGCGCGGGCGAAGGCGGGGTGCCACCTGAGCTGGATCTTCGTCGCCGGGCGCGAGCGGAAGGAGGCGACGGCGTTCACCGGCTCGGGCCGGAAGATCACCGCGCTGTCGGCGGCGAAGCGGATGAAGCCGTCGCGCACGCCCTCGCGGATCGTCGCCTGCTCGAAGGCCCGCTCCACCGCCACCAGCGCCGCCTCCGCCTCGTCGCCGCGTGCCGGGGTGGGCGCGGATGCCGGGGGCGTGCACGAGATGACCGCGGAGACGGCGGCGATCAGGAGGGTGCGGGCATGGCGCATGGCGGGCTGAGGGCCGGGAAGAGGGTGGCGGTCGGGAGATGGTTACGCGCCTTGGCACCGCCGGGATTCAACGGTCCGGGAATCCCGCGCCGGGCGATGACCCCGCGCGGGCGGTTGGATAGGCCGACGGGTTGAAACCCGCCGCTGGAACGGCACGAAGTCCGCCTTCGCGGACTGCGACCTCGATCAACTCGCGTTGCGCCAACGCTCGCGTGGCAGCTCGTAGCGCACCACGCCGTCCTCCGAGCCGTCGCCGGCGAAGGCGAGGCCGCACTTCTCCATCACCCCGATGGACGGGGCCAGGTGCGGGTAGGTCTCGGCGACCACCCGCGTGACCTCGGGAAAGCCGAAGGCGCGCTCCACCAGCGCGTTCGTAGCCTCGGCCGCGTATCCGCGGCGGCGGTGCTCGGGGAGCACGCCGTAGCCGACCTCCACGGTGCCGTCGTCGCGCGGCGGGCCCTTGTAGCCGGCGACGCCCACCACCTCGCGGCCGCCATCGCCGTTCGCCACCAGATAGTACATCCACCACCCGTCGTCCTCCGGCACCTCCTCGATGGCGTGGAGGGTCCAGCGGCGTGCGTCGTCGTCGTACAGCTCCGGCGGCCAGCTATCGGGGATGCGGGCGTTCAGAAGCTCCGCGAAGCGGCCGCGGTCCACACCCTCCGCGCGGAGCAGATCAGGCGTGCACCCCACCAGCTCGAGGCGCGCGGTCTTCAGCAGCGTCGTCATGTCGTCGTCTTCGTGAGTCGATGAGTGGGTTTCGCGCGCGGCGGACGCCCGTCCGCGGCGGCATCGGCGGGAAGACGACGGCAATGACAGGCGCCTCGCGGGAAGGATGGGATCGGCACTCACGAAGAAGCGTCGGGGAATATCGGTGCGCGGGGCGAGGTAGGGCAACGACCCCCTCTCCCTGGCGCTGCGCGCCGGTCCCTCTCCCGAACTGCAGGAGAGGGACTTGGGCTCGCTTCGCTCGCGGCAACGTCGGACGCGCAGGACCCCGTCACGATCGAAGCGAGCCTCAGCGCTGGCGCACGGCGCATTGATCGAGGCCCAGTCCGCGGAGGCGGACTTCGTGCCGTTCCAGCGGCGGGTTTCCAACCCGTCGAATATCCAACCCCGAGTCCTGAGTTCGGGAACCGGGGTGAGGGGGCTCCCCACCCGTTCGGGTAGCCGACCTGCCGAACAAGAAGCGGCATCGGCCCCTTCCGGGCGTGGGTGAGCGCGATTCATGGCAGCATCGTTGCGTTGACGTGGAGCACAAGCTCGCCGCCACGGGGCCCCGACCCCGTCCGTGGCGGCGCGCCGCGGCGACGCGGCGGCAGGGCACACTCCACCCCAGACGGCAGACCCAATGATCTCCGCGACCGGATCCGACGTGGAAGGCGTGACCTTCCTCTGCGAAGACATCGAGGCGTGCGGGCGCGTGCTCACACCCGAGGCGGTGGAGCTCGTCGTGTCGCTCCACCGGCGCTTCAACCCACGCCGGCTGGAGCTGCTGCGCAAGCGCCAGGAGCGGCAGGTGCTGATCGATGCCGGCGCGCTCCCCGACTTCCTCGCCGAGACCGAGGAGGTGCGCCGCGCCGACTGGCGCGTGGGCCCCTGCCCGCCCGACCTGCAGGACCGGCGGGTGGAGATCACCGGGCCGGTCGACGCCAAGATGGTGATCAACGCGCTCAACTCCGGCGCGAGCTGCTTCATGGCCGACTTCGAGGACGCTCTCTCCCCCACGTGGCGCAACGTCATCGAAGGGCAGGACAACCTGCGGAAGGCCATCCGCCGCACCCTGGACTTCGAGAGCACCGAGGGGAAGCGCTACGCCCTGGCGCAGAAGACCGCCGTGCTGCTCGTCCGCCCGCGCGGCTGGCACCTGGTGGAGCGCCACGTCACCGTCGACGGCGAGCCCGTCTCCGCCTCGATCTTCGACTTCGCGCTGTACTTCTTCCACAACGCGCGCGAGCTGCTGGCACGCGGGAGCGGGCCGTACTTCTACCTGCCGAAGCTGGAGAGCCATCTGGAGGCGCGCCTCTGGAACGACGTCTTCGTCGCCGCACAGGAGGCGCTGGGGATCCCGGTGGGGACCATCCGCGCCACGGTGCTGATCGAGACCATCCTCGCCGCGTTCGAGATGGACGAGATCCTCTACGAGCTGCGCGACCACGCCGCCGGGCTCAACGCCGGGCGCTGGGACTACATCTTCTCGCTGATCAAGAAGCTGCGCACCCGCGACGAGTGCGTGATGCCCGACCGCGCGCAGGTCACCATGGCCGTCCCCTTCATGCGCGCGTACTGCGACCTGCTGGTACGGACCTGCCACCGGCGCGGCGCGCACGCCATGGGCGGGATGGCCGCCTTCATCCCCAGCCGCCGCGACGCCGAGGTGAACCGCGTGGCGCTGGCGAAGGTCACCGAAGACAAGGAGCGCGAGACCGGCCAGGGGTTCGACGGCACCTGGGTGGCGCACCCGGACCTGGTGCCAGTCGCGAAGGCCGTGTTCGACCGCCACCTGGGCGACCGCCCCAACCAGAAGGAGGTGACGCGGGAAGACGTGCACGTGGAGGCGCGCGACCTCGTCCGGTGCGGGATCGCCGGCGGCGAGGTGACCGAGGGCGGCATCCGCGGCAACGTGAGCGTGGCGCTGCAGTACGTGGAGGCGTGGCTGCGCGGCAACGGCGCCGTCGCCATCAACAACCTGATGGAAGACGCCGCCACCGCCGAGATCAGCCGCGCGCAGCTCTGGCAGTGGATCCGCCACCGCACGCAGGTCGCCGGAGGCGGCGAGATGACCCCCGACCTGTACTGCCGCCTGCGCGACGAGGAGGTGGCGAAGCTGCGGGAGGCGCGCGGCGCCGACACGGCCGACCTGGAGCGCGCCGTGAAGCTGCTGGACGAGCTGGTGCTGGGCCCGAAGTTCGTGCCGTTCCTGACCCTGCCAGCCTACGAGATGCTGCGCTGAGGCGGCTGGAGCCCACCGACCGATCACTCGAACGCGACGAGACTGGAGGAGCGATGAGCCGGGAGAGCTTCGAAGCACAGGTGCGGGAGCTGGAGATCCAGTGGCTCACCGACCGCCGCTGGGAGGGGATCACGCGCGGCTACACCGCCGCCGACGTGGTGCGACTGCGCGG
>DASYJZ010000795.1:0-4257 GCA_035995965.1 Longimicrobium sp.
CGCCGCCGGGCGCGCCGCGGAAGGCGGCGAAGGTGCGCCCGCCGTCCGTGGACTTCCAGGTGACCACGTTGGCGACGTAGACCACGTCGGGGTTCTGCGGGTCGGCGCGCACCTCGTTGAAGTCGCCGTCGCGCCCCCAGAGCCGCGCGTCGTCGTTCGCCAGCCTCCACGTCTCGCCCGCGTCGTCGGAGCGGTAGAGCCCGCCGCCGCGCCGCGCGCCCACGATCGCGTACATGCGCCGCGGGTCGCCGCGCGACACCTCGATCCCGATGCGCCCCAGCCCGTCCGCCGCCGTCGGCAGCCCCGCGGTGAGCGGGCGCCAGGTGGTGCCGCCGTCGGTGGACTTGTAGAGGCCGTTGTTGCGCGAGAGCGTCCATGAGCCGCCGATCTCCCACGGCGCCTGGCGCGCGGACCAGAGCACCGCGTAGACGGTGGCCGGGTCGCGCGGGTCGATGGCGACGTCCATCCCGCCGGTGTCCTGGTCGCGGTAGAGCACCTTCTCCCACGTCCGCCCGCCGTCCGTCGAGCGGAAGATGCCGCGCTCTGGGTTGGGGCCGTACGGATGCCCGAGTACGGCGGCGAAGACGCGGTCGGGGTCGCGCGGGTCGACGGCCACGCGCGCGATCTGCTGCCCGTCGCGGAGCCCCAGGTGCGCCCACGTCCTCCCGCCGTCGCCCGAGCGGTAGATGCCGTCGCCGGTGGAGAGGTCCGGCCGCTGCAGCCCCTCGCCGCTGCCCACGTAGACCACGTTGGGATCGGATGGCGCCACCGCCACGTCGCCGATCGACCCCGTGGGCTGGTCGTCGAAGATCGGGGTCCAGATACGGCCGTAGTCGGTCGTCTTCCACACGCCGCCGTTGTTGACGCCGACGTAGAAGACGCCCGGCTGCTGCGGCACCCCCACGGCGCCGACGGTGCGCCCGCCGCGGAAGGGCCCGATCATCCGCCAGCGCAGCGCGGCGGCGGGGCCCGCGTCGACCTGTGCGGCGATAGGCGCGGATGCGGCGGCGAGGAGCGCCACGGCGGCGGCGAATGCGCGTGAGAGACGGGGCATCGGCGGAGCGGGGGAGACGGGCGGGACGGCGTGGGATGCGTGCCCGACAACGTAGCGCATCCCAGGTCCAGTCAAAAGCGCCTCACGCAGAGCCGCGGAGCCGCAGAGGAGAACGTGCACCATCCCTTCCGCGTCTCCGCGGCTCTGCGTCTTTCTGTTTCAGGGAGCATTGACGGAGACGGAGCGCGCGCCGATCATTTGAGCGGGGGCGCGGCGGCCCGTCTGGACCGTGCACGGCTGCGCCCCGCCCGCCACGCTCCTGCCGAGGAGGCAGCGATGCCGTCGTTGCGCCGGGTTTTCGCTTCGCTCCCGCTGCTCGCAGTGGGAGCCGCGCTCGCGTCCCTCCCCGCCGCGTCCCAGGGCCCGCACGCCGACGCGGCCGGAGCCGCGCCGCTGCTGCACGGCGTCGCGCGGCTGTCGTGCGGCACGCCGATGCCGCGCAGCTACACGCTGGCGTCGCCCGGGCTGCGCCCCGCCGGGTCGGGCACCTATGCCCCGTCCCCGCAGCGGGCCCTGCTCCGCTCGGCCGAGCTGGTGGGAACGCTGGAGCTCACCTTCGGCGGCGAGCCGCGGCGAGGCACGGCCGACGCCGAGCGGCCGCCGGCCGGTAGCTGGACGGCGACGCAGCTCGGCTACTGCACCGGCGGCCGCGGTCCGCTGCACCTGGCGGTGATCACCCCGGCGGCCGACGGGCACCCCGCGCGCTTCGAGCTGCGGGGGCCGGCGAGCCGCATCCAGCGCCCCGGCGAGCGGGCGCTGCCGGAGGGCGGGGAGGTGCGCTTCCTCGGCACCTGCGGGCGGCGCAAGCAGGTGGTGATGGAGATCTGGCCCCCCGCGCTCGTCGACGCGGGCCAGGCGCGCCCGGAGCCGGAGCGCTACTACCTGGTCGGCACCATCACCTGTGCAGCCGCGGGGACCGGCGCGGCGGCCGCCGACACCACGCCCACGGCCACGCCGTGACGCCGATCGCCGCCTCCTCGGCCTGAAGGCCCGCGTCACGGTGCCACTGTTCCTGCTCCCCCTCCATCGTCCGGCCCCCGCGGGCTCCGTCCGCGGGGGCCGCGTCCGTCGCGGGGGTCACCGGAAGGTCCCCGGGCTCACGTCGTAGACCAGGTGGTGGCGCCCGGTGTCGTCGTCGGGGCCCCAGAAGCCGAGCTGCTCGGCCCAGCGCACGTCCTGCAGGCGCCGCCCGCCCAGCGTCAGGAACCCCGCGGCGCGGGTGCCGACCACCCCCAGCCCGCGCAGGTCCGCCAGCGTCCGCAGCACCGTGCGCCCGCGCTCCGCGACCAGCTTCTTCGCCGCGCCGGGGCCGATGCCGGGGACGCGCACCAGCTCCTCGTAGGGCGCGGTGCGGACCTCCACCGGAAAGCGCTCGGGGTGCGCCAGCGCCCAGGCGGTCTTGGGGTCGTGCCCCAGCGGCAGGTTGCCGGCGCCGTCGAACACCACCTCGTCCTTCGCGAAGCCGTAGGAGCGGAGCAGGTAGTCCGTCTGGTAGAGCCGCACCTCGCGCAGCGCCGGGGTGGCGGGCGCCTCTTCCATCGGCGTCTCGCGGATGGGGCGGAAAGCGCTGAAGTGTGCGTGGTGCACCCCGCCGCCGGCGTAGATCTCCGTCACCTTCCCCAGGATGGCGCGGTCGCTGTCCGGCGTGGCGCCGACCACGAACTGCATCGTCATCCCCGACGCGCCGCCGGGCGCGAGCGGGTCGGCGGGGCGCCCCATCGCCGTCTCCCGGCGAAGCTGCACCACCTGCCGGCGGGCGCGGCCCAGCCCGTCCATCGCCGTCTCCAGGCTCTTCTCCGGTGCGATCCGTTTCAACGTGTCGCCGCAGGGCGCCTCCAGGTTCAGCGACACGCGGCTGGCGAGCGCCGTCAGCCGCTCGATCTGCGCGGCCTCGGCGCCGGGGACCATCTTCACGTGCACGTAGCCGGCGAAGCGGTGCTTCACCCGCAGCAGCTCCAGCACGGTGATCAGGTCGTCCATCACCTTCACCGGCCGGCCGGGGATGCCGGTGGTGAGGAAGAGGCCGCTGCACCAGCCGCGGCGGTGCGCCTCCAGGAAGATGCGGACGAGCTCCTCGGGCTTGAGCAGCGTTCGCGGCATGGAGCGGTCGCGCCGCATGGGGCAGTAATGGCAGTTGAAGGAGCAGGCGTTGGTCATCAGGATGCGCATCAGCGACACCTTGCCGACCGACGTGCGCAACTGCCGGATGTTCAGCGGCCGCAGCGCGCCCACCTCCTTCGCGTGCCGCAGCCGGGGCGGGAGCACGCGCGCGCGGCCGCCGGCGCCGTCGTGGTCGTCTCCCGCCATGTCCATCAGGATGTCCAGCTTCCGCTCCAGCGGCATGTCCGCGTCCATCTGCGCCTCCTTCGGCTGACGTTCGGTTCCATGGTACCGAACAGAAGCCGTAAGCGCAAGCACTTTCTTGCGACCGTCGAACCGGCAGCCGCCGTTTCACGCAAAGAGGCGCGGAGCAACGGAGAGATTGATCCTCCCTTGCCTCCACGCCTGGTGAAACCTTGCCTTCGCGGTGGGTCGGAGGCGGGCTATCGTTCTCCCGCGGCCTCGTAGGCGGCGAGGCAGGCCGCCGCCACGGCCGCGCCGCCGAGGTAGCCGCCGAGCACGTCCGACGCCCAGTGCTTCTCCTGGAGCATCCGCGCGCCGGCCGTGAACGCGGGGATGGCGAGCGCGGCCGGGAATGCGGCGCCGGGGCGGGCGAGCCGCTCGCGCGACAGCACGTACGCGGCCGCGAGCGAGACGGCGGACGGGCCGAACGCATGCCCGCTCGGGAACACGGCCTTGTTCCGCTTGCGGTGGCCGGGCGGGGTGGGCGGCTGCGGCAGCCAGTGGTCGAAGGCGGGGTTCAGCGCCGTCGCGACCACGCCGGCCAGGAAGACGGCGCCCGCCCCGGTCCGGCGGGAGCGCGGCCGGTCCTCGCCCGGCGGTGCGGCGGCCCGGAGCACATAGAGCGACGCGCCGAGCGCGCCCGGGATGTACGTCCACCACTTGCCGGCGGGGGACAGCGCCTTCGCGGCGCGGCGCGCGGGGTGCCCGCGACGGGGAGCAGTGCGCTTCCGCGCTGCGTGGTCGGCGCCGGCCATGTCGCGGCGCGCGACGGCCGCGGCGAGCACGCCGAAGCCGGCGGCGGCGACGGCGGCTGCCGCCCCCAAGGCGAGGGCCCGCTTGCCGCCGTCGCCGCGGTCGGT
>DASYJZ010000796.1:0-5291 GCA_035995965.1 Longimicrobium sp.
CGCCGCCTGGATCAGGTGCTTCACCGCCGCCGTGGGCGCGTCGATCCCCATCACGGCGGGGCTGAGGATGATCAGCACCACCGAGGCGAGCAGGCCGACCACCATCCCCGCCACCATCCCCTGCGTGGTGAATCGCCGCCAGTAGAGCGTGAGCAGGATCGCCGGCACGTTCGCGCTCGCCGCCACCGCGAAGGCGAGGCCCACCAGGAACGCCACGTTCAGCGTCCGCAGCGAGATCGCCAGCACGATCGAGAGCGCGCCGATGCACGCCGCGGCCACGCGCGCCACGCGCACCTGCTCGCGGTCGTCGGCCTTCTTCCCGCGCTTCACCACGTTGAACCAGACGTCGTGCGCGAACGCCGACGAGCTGGCGATGGTGAGCCCGGCGACCACCGCCAGGATCGTGGCGAACGCGATCGCGGCGACGAAGGAGAGGAACACCTCGCCGCCCAGCTTTTCCGCCAGCAGCGGCGCGGCCAGGTTCTGGTTGGGCGCCAGCACGCCGTCCTTCATCACCCCGATGTTCTGCTTGCCGACCAGCGTGGCCGCGCCGAAGCCCAGGAAGGTGGTCATGATGTAGAAGGATCCGATCAGGATCATCGCCCAGACCACCGAGGTGCGCGCCGCCTTGCTGTCCTTCACCGTATAGAAGCGCACCAGGATGTGCGGCAGCCCCGCCGTCCCGAAGATCAGCGCGATCCCCAGCGAGATCAGCGAGAGCGGCCCCCACTTGCCGTGGTAGTAGAGCCCCGGCTGCGTGAAGTCCCGCGTCACCGGCGCCGCGCCGCCCGGGCAGGCGCCGTCCTTCAGCGTCCCCACCGCGCAGTACTTCCCCGTCACCTTCGCCACCGCGGCGAAGAAGTCGGTGAACGAGAAGCCGAACTTCGCCATCACCAGGATTGAGAGCAGGATGGTGCCGCCCATCAGCAGCACGGCCTTCACGATCTGCACCCACGTGGTCGCCAGCATCCCCCCGAAGATCACGTAGACCAGCATCAGCACGCCCACCAGCACGATCGCCAGGCGGAAGCTGACGGCGGGGATCAGCAGGGAGACGATGGAGCCGGCGCCCACCATCTGCGCGATCATGTAGACCAGGCTCACCGTGAGCGTGCTGATCGCCGCCACGGTGCGCACCGCGGGCTGGCGGAAGCGGAACGCCAGCACGTCGGCCATGGTGTAGCGGCCGGTGTTGCGCAGCGGCTCGGCCACCAGCAGCAGCACGGTGAGGTACGCCACCAGCCAGCCGACGGAGTACATGAACCCGTCGTAGCCGTAGAAGGCGATCAGCCCCGCGATCCCCAGGAACGACGCGGCGCTCATGTAGTCTCCCGCCACCGCCCAGCCGTTCTGGAAGCCGGTGATGCTGCGCCCGGCGCTGTAGAACTCGGCCGTGGTGTGCGTCTTCCGCGACGCCCAGTACGTGATCCCCAGCGTGACCACGATGAAGCCGACGAACATCACCAGTGCGGTGTTCACGACGCCCTCCCGGTCACGCGCTCCACGATGGCGTGCTCCTGTGCGTCGAAGTCGCGTGCGCGGCGGACGTAGAGCGCCATCACCACCCACGCCATCAGGAACTGCGAGAGGGCGAAGAGATAGGCGACGTTGACCCTGCCGAAGACGTCTCGCGACATGACGTCGGGGAAGTAGCCGACCAGCATGGGAAGCGCGAAGTAGTAGACGATGAAGAACACCGTCGCCGGCACGATGAAGCGGCGCTTGGAGGCCACCAGCGCGCGGAACTCCGGCGAGGACTCGATGGTGGTCCAGTCGTGCTCGCCGCCGGGCGAGGCGGTGGAGGCGGGCGAGAGGTTGCCGGGCGGAACGGGATCGGGCATCGCGCGCTCCTGGGGGTGCGGCGGCGGATCGGACGGGTGGGAGGTCGGAAACATAGGGTATCCGCCACGCGCCGCGTTGACAAGCGCGCGAGGCGGGGCGGCGAGGCAAGTCCCGCTGGACTTACCGTCGCAGGGTGGGAATTCGGCGGGCCGCGTCCCTCCAATGTCCAGAGCGCGGGCGATCCCCGGCTCGCCCTTGCCCCACCGGCCAGGAATCATCTCGCGGTCTTTCGATTCGGACGGATCAAGCGGCACACGTTGGATGCACCTGCTTCTGGCCGGCGGGGAGGGCGGTCCGGTATTGACGGGCGGGGACGAGGTCTCGACTTTGGCGGGCGCCGGCACGCGGGTGTGCCGGCGCTCTTCGTTTCGAGACCTGGCGGTGGCGAATTGACGGACGAGAAGGTGGACACGCTCCGGCTGGGGCACATCACCTACAGCAACTGCTTTCCGGTGCACGCGCGGGTCATCGACTGCGGGCCTCCGCCGGGCGCGGAGGTGGTCGAGGGCGTCCCCTCGTACCTGAACGGCCTGCTGGAGCGGGGGGAGATCGACGTCGCCCCGTCGTCGAGCATCGAGTACGCGCGCCACGCCGACCGCTACCGCATCCTCCCCGACCTGGTGATCGGCTCCCGCGGCCCGGTGCGCAGCATCCTCTTCCTCTCGCGGCGCCATCCGTCCGAGCTCGGCGCCGGCAGCACGGTGGCGATGCCGACGGCGTCCGCGACGTCGGTGGTGCTGCTGAAGATCCTGCTGGCGAAGCGCTGGGGCGTGCAGCCGCGCAGCGTCTGGTTCGACCAGGCGCGCGACGACCCGTTCGCCGCCGGCGCGGACGCGGCGCTGTTCATCGGTGACGTGGCGTTGCGGGGCGACCTGCATCCCGACCTTCCCTTCCGCTTCGACCTGGGGGCGGAGTGGTGGGACGAGACGGGACTTCCCTTCGCGTTCGCCGTCTGGCAGGCGGCGCGCGGTTCCGACGAGCAGCTCGCCGCCCTCCACCGCGCGCTGGTCGAGTCGCGCGCCTACGGCGCGGCGGAGCGCACGCGGCTGGCGGCGAAGTACGCGGCGCACTTCGGCTTCGCGCCGGAGTTCTTGGACGCGTACTGGGCCGGGCTCTCGTTCGACCTGGACGCGACGATGATCGAGGGGCTGCGTACGTACTACCGCTTCGCCGCGGAGATCGGTGAGATCCCCGCCGCACCGGAGTTGCGCTGGATAGCGACGGGATAAGGAGATCCGCGGCGGCGGCGTCGGCCACTGCGATCATCCGCCGTCTCCGCAACACCCTCGGCGTCGCTCGTCGAGCGGGCTCGGGTGCTCACGAACGGTCCGGCAACTGATCGATCAGGGGGATCCGAGCAGAGCAGGCATCCATGCGCTTCGTCCATCTCCAGGCGATGCGGACGAATCCACCGGATCGACGGAGATCGTCCACAAGCAGCGCTCGCGCTGAGTGATCGAAATTTTTTGTAGAGCACCCAGGTCCTCCATCCTTCGATCGGCCAAGCCTGGATGCGGCGGAAATCATCGTCGAATGATGTCGGCGGATCGGAATCATCGCGGATCACACTCCACATCGCCTCGCACAGCCACGAATCTGCGGAAACGAGCGTGAGGCTGTGATGCGAAAGTCCCCCTGATGACGCAGTTGAGAATGGTTCGGCTGCCGGACAGGTAGCCCTCCGCGAAAAATTTTCGATGGGCCTCAGCGCATTCTGAACCCGCGGATCGTCACGAGAGCCACGCGCCACGCAGCCATGCGACGCCACCGGCATCCGACGTCCGCGGCTGCATAGCGGAAACGATCACCCGGAGGGCGAGGACCAGGAGATCGCCAGGCGGCGTTCGATGTCCGTCCCCACCCGCGTGTGGAAGAACAAGCCGAGACGAGCATCGCCGCCAGCAGCGCACGCCATCGGATCGGAAGAATCCATCCACAGTCCTATGGTTTTGTCGCCGCGGATGGGGAGGTGGTAGGTTGTCGGCGCGGCGGACGAGGGGGTGGCACGCATCCTCCACGTGGACCGGTCGAAACTCGCCGCGGGCGGAACACGAACTGTCAGGTGGATTGAGTTCGCATCGAACCGGGCCGGGAGCCTAGCGTGGAACCACGGGTGGGACCGCCGCCGCCAGCAGCGGTGAAGAGCTTCGCGCTGCAGCCGATCAAGGACGAGGAGCAGAAGCGCGAGGCGCTCGAGAAGATGAAGTTCCGCGCCACCGGCATGCTGGTGGTGGCGACCGGCATCTACCTGGCCACGCGCCTGCTGGAAGGGCGCTGGCCCTGGCTCGGCTACGTACGCGCCACCGCCGAGGCCTCGATGGTGGGCGGGCTGGCGGACTGGTTCGCGGTGACCGCGCTCTTCCGCTACCCGATGGGGATCCACATCCCGCACACCGCCATCATCCCCAACCGCAAGGAGCGCATCGGGCGCAGCCTGGGCAACTTCGTCCAGAACAACTTCCTCTCCCCCGCGGTAATCAAGGCGCGGCTGCAGGGCGCGGGCATCGCCGCGAAGCTGGCGGAGTGGCTGAGCCAGCCGGAGCACGGCGAGATGGTGGGGAAGCACGCCGCCGCGGTGGTGACCGGCGTGGTGCAGGTGCTGAAGGACGAGGAGGTGCAGGAGCTGATCGAGAGCAGCGTGATCAAGCGCGCCCGCGACACGCAGGTCGCGCCCGTGGTCGGCCGCGTGCTCTCGCTGATGACGCACGGCGACCGCCACCAGGAGCTGCTCGACAGCGCGCTCAAGCTGGTGGACCGGCTGATCGAGGAGAATCGCGAGGGGCTGCGGCAGCGCATCCGCGACGAGCTCCCCTGGTGGGTGCCCACGCCCATCGACGAGAAGATCTACCAGAAGATCATCACCGGGGTGGAGAAGACGCTGGAGGAGGTGGCGACCAACCACGACCACCCACTGCGGCAGCGCTACAACGAGGCGATGCAGGAGTTCATCGAGAAGCTCCGCACCTCGCCGGAGATGATCGAGCGCGGCGAGCACCTGAAGGAGGAGCTGCTGGAGCACCCGGTGGTGCGCGGCTACTCGGCCTCGCTCTGGGGCGACCTGAAGGCGTCGGTGCTGCGCCACGCCGCCGACCCCGGGAGCGAGTTCCGCCGCCGCATCGCGCACACCGTCACCCGCTTCGCCGAGTCGATGCGCGGCGACCCCGAGCTCCTGGCCAAGGTGGACGGATGGGTCGAGGGCGCCGTGCTCTACTTCGTGGAGCAGTACCGCGGCGAGGTGGCGGAGCTGATCAGCAGCACCGTGGCCGCGTGGGACCCGGAAGACACCACGCGCAAGATCGAGCTGCAGATCGGCAAGGACCTGCAGTTCATCCGCATCAACGGCACCCTGGTCGGCGGCCTGGCGGGGCTGCTGATCTACACGCTCTCGCAGCTCCTGGGGCACTGAGACCCCCTCCCTGGCGCTGCGCGCCGGTCCCTCCCCCGAACTG
>DASYJZ010000797.1:0-9382 GCA_035995965.1 Longimicrobium sp.
GATCCGTCCGTCTGGCCAAGACTCTGTTCTACGCAGACTTCCTTTACTATCTGAAGACCGGGCATCCGATCACCGGCGAGCGCTACATTCGCATGCAGAATGGCCCGGTGCCCGAGTCCTTCCTGCGAACTCGTGATCGCCTGCAGCTCGCCGGGGACCTGGTCGTCAAGAATCGGCTGGCCATGGGCGGTTTTACCCAGAAGCGACCCATCGCGATTCGCGAGCCGGATCTTTCCGGGTTCACGGCGGACGAGATCGCGATGGTCGATTACGTTCTCGCCCAGCTTCAGGGGCGCTCGGCCACCGACGTGAGCAACCTCACGCATCGTTTCGAGGCGTGGCAGCTGGCGAAGGACGGGGAAGAGATTCCCTACGAGACCGCCCTGCTTTCCGACCGGGAGCCGACGACTGAAGATTACGCTCACGCGCGGGAGCTTGCCGCGGGCCTCGTGTAGATGTGGACCGTCGAGGAGTCTGAGAACTTTCGGCTCCAGATCGAAGCACTCGGACCAGCCGGCTACGACTGGTCCGAGAGTATTCGTGCGGTCAGGTGGTACCTGGAGCGAGGGCCGCTGGACGTGGGGTATCCCACTCAGGACGTGGAAGTCCGCATCCTGATCATGGATACGCCCGGAGGTCTTCCAGGCCTGAAGGTCTTCTACATCGTCGAACCGTTCAAAGTCATCCTGCTCAGCATCAGGGTGGCCGCGCCCCTCACGATCTGAGCACGGGTTCGTTCACACGGCGAAGACCGGCTCACCTGAATCGCCGCGCCGCCGAACACAACCCCTGAGCGGCACCCCCTTCCCCTCGGTACGCTCCTTCGTCCTCTTCTTCGCCATCTCGCCCGTCCGATGATGCCGACCCGCCGCCGACTCCGCCTGCCCGTGCTTGCCCTGGCTCTTGCGCTCGGCGCCTGCAGGGGCGAGGGATATCGAGTGGAGCGTGAGCTGAGCAGGGAGTATGGGCTGGCGTTCGTCGATTTCCAGACCACCGACTCGACCGAGCTCCGGGTCGCATTCCCTTCCTCGCCCTTTGCGGACGGGCCCGATGTCGCCCGCCGGGGAACGGCGCGGAAGGTCGGAGAGTACGTTCGCGATCACTACCCCCGTTACAAGGCGCTCAACAAGGTCACCGTCGAGTTCCTGACGAAGAAGGAGACGGTCGCGGATACGCTCAAGCACGTCGCGGCCAGCTACACCTTCAGCCGCGCCGCGCTGGGTCCTCCGCCAGGCGTAGCCGCACCACCGGCGGACTCCGGTGTACCACCCGGCGGATGAGCCTACCCACCGCGACCGCGCCGCATCCCTCTGCCGATGCGATCACAGCGGGGCCCGACGCACGGCCCCGCTCGCTGTACGTGCACGTGCCGTTCTGCGTGCGGCGGTGCTCGTACTGCGACTTCGCCGTGCAGGCCACGCGCGAGGCGCCGACCGACGCCTGGCTCGACGCCGTCGTGGCGGAGATGCGGATGCTCTCCGCCGAGCGCGGGTGGGACGCGCCGCTCCGGCTGGACACCGTCTACCTCGGCGGCGGGACGCCCTCGCTGCTGCGGCCGGACGCGATGGCGGAGCTGCGGCGCCGGCTGGAGCCGTACGCGGCCTGGAGCGACGCGGCGGAGTGGACCTGCGAGGCGAATCCCGAGAGCTTCGCCGCCGAGACGGCGCGCGCCTGGCGCGGCGCGGGGGTGAACCGCATCTCGCTCGGGGCGCAGACGTTCCACGAGCCGGCGCTGCGCTGGATGGGGCGGATGCACGGGGTGGAGGGCCCCGGCCGCGCGATGGACGCCGCGCGCGCCGCGGGATTCGACAACGTCAGCGTGGACCTGATCTTCGGCCTCCCGGCGCGGCTGGGGCGCGACTGGGGGGCGGACCTGCACCGCGCGCTGCTGCTGGAGCCCGAGCACGTCTCCCTCTATGGCCTCACCGCCGAGGCTGGCGCGCCGCTCGGCCGCTGGGTGAGCGAGGGGCGCGAGACGCTGGCCGACGAGGACCGCTACGCCGACGAGTTCCTCCTCGCCCACGACCGCCTCTCCGCGGCCGGGTTCGAGCACTACGAGGTGTCGAACTTCGGGCTCCCCGGCCGGCGCTCGCGCCACAACTTCGTCTACTGGACCGGCGCCCCGTACGCCGCGCTCGGCCCGGGCGCGCACGCCTTCCATCCCCCGCTGCGGCGCTGGAACGTGCGGAGCTGGGATGCGTACCGCGCCATGCTGCTGGACGAGGGCCGCCTTCCGACGGACGCGGAGGAGACGGTCGACGAGGACACGGCCGGGCTGGAGCGCGCGTGGCTGCGGCTGCGCACCGACGCGGGATGGCCGCTCGCCGATGCCGGCGAGGCGGAGCGCCGGCTGGCGGAGAGCTGGATCGGGCGGGGATGGGCGCGGGTGAAGGATGACGTCCTGCGGCTGACGGCCGAGGGATGGCTGCTGCTCGACCGGCTGGCCGTGGACATGGCCGCGGCGGCGGAGCGGCGGGCGGCGGCGGAGGCGGTGCTGCACGGCTGACAGTCTCCCGTGACGCAGCGCCGCCGCTTCGGCAACTTCTCCGGCCGGAACGGCGTACGGGGGGCGGACGCGGATCTTGCGAACGATGCGCGTGGAGCCCGCGTGGACGCGCCGGCCCACGGGGATCGGAACGGCGAGGAAACCGCGCGGCGGCGGCATTGACGGCCCCGGCGCACGGCGGCAGATTCGACAGGTTTGTGGCCGCAATTCCCGGGACGCGAGAATGCCCGAAGAGCCCCTGACCGAGCGAGAGCACGCGATCCTGGAGGCGGTGATCCGCACCTACGTGGAGACCGCCGAGCCGGCCGGCAGCCGCATGGTGGCGCGCCGGTTTCCGCTCGGCATCTCGCCGGCCACGGTGCGCAACACCATGAGCGACCTGGAGGAGAAGGGGTACCTCTACCACCCCCACACCTCCGCCGGCCGCGTTCCCACCGACCGCGCGTACCGCCTGTACGTCGACTCGCTGATGCGCCTGTCGCCGCTCTCCCCACGCGAGCGCAGCTCCATCCGCCGCCAGCTCGAGACGGGCGGCGAGGGCGCGGCCGTGGAGCACGTGCTGCGGCGCGCGGCGCAGGTGCTGGGGCTGCTCACGCAGGAGCTGGGGATCGCCATCGCCCCGCGGCTGGACGAGGCCACGCTGGAGCGGCTGGACCTGGCGCCGATCCACGAGTCGAAGGTGCTGTTGGTGCTCACCCTGCGCTCGGCGGGGATCCGCACCATCTACGTCGACGTCCCGGCCGCCATCCCCCCCACCACGCTGGCCGCGGTGGCGCGGGTGCTGAACGAGCGGCTGGGCGGGCTGCCGCTGCGCGAGATCCGCGCGACGCTCCCGGCGCGGCTGCGCGACTCGGCTCCCGGCGACGCGGCCGCGGCGGAGCTGCTGAACGTGTTCGTCCAGGGCGCCGAGGAGCTCTTCAACAGCCCGCAGCCGCCCGAGGGCGACCTGCACCTGGGGCGCGCCTCGGTGCTGGCCGAGCAGCCCGAGTTCAACAGCGGCGAGCGGCTGCGCTCCCTGATCGAGCTCACCGAGCGGCGCGACCTGCTGAAGAACGTGCTCGGGCGCCGCGGCGAGGGCGGGCCGCACGTGACCATCGGCGTGGAGCACGGCGACCCCGCGCTCTCGGAGTTCACCGTGGTGACCTCGGAGTACCGCTCGGCGGGGCTGCGCGGGGTGATCGGGGTGATCGGCCCCACCCGCATGCCCTACGACCGCGTGATCGCGCTGGTCGAGAGCACCTCGAACCTCATATCCGAGTTCCTGGCCTGAGTGCCCCCATAGAATGGCGATGAGAGACTACTACGAGATCCTGGCCGTGGCGAAGGACGCCGACGGCGAGACGATCAAGAAGACATACCGCAAGCTCGCCCTGCAGTACCATCCCGACCGCAACGGGGGCGACAAGGAGGCGGAGGAGAAGTTCAAGGAGTGCACCGAGGCGTACGAGGTGCTCCGCGACGCCGACAAGCGCTCGGCCTACGACCGCTTCGGCCACGCGGGGGTGAAGCGCGGCGCGGCGGCGGGCGGCGGGGCCGGCTTCGGCGGCGGCTTCGGCTTCGAGGACGCGCTGAACATCTTCATGCGCGACTTCGGCGGCTTCGGGGGGATCGAGGACCTGTTCGGCGGGGGGGCGCGGCGGCGCGGCGGCGCGCAGAAGGGGAAGGACCTGCAGGTGCGCGTGCCCATCACCCTGGTCGAGGTGGCCACCGGGGTGAAGAAGACGATCAAGCTGAAGGCGCTCGACCCCTGCTCCACCTGCCAGGGCACCGGCTCGGCGGACAGCGGCGGCCCGGTGACCTGCGAGGCGTGCCAGGGCGCCGGCCAGGTGCGCCGGGTGCAGAGGAGCGTGTTCGGGCAGTTCGTCTCCGCCAGCGTCTGCCCCACCTGCGGCGGCGAGGGGAAGGTCATCCGGAACCCGTGCAAGAAGTGCCACGGCGACGGCCGCGAGCGCGCCGACCGCACGGTGGAGGTGGAGATCCCCGCCGGCGTGAGCAGCGACAACTACCTCACGCTGCGGGCGATGGGCAACGCCGGCCCGCGCGGCGGCCCCCGGGGCGACGTGCTGGCGGTGATCGAGGTGCAGGACGACCCGCGCTTCATCCGCGACGGCTCGGACCTGGTGTACGACCTCCCCGTCTCCTTCAGCCAGGCGGCGCTGGGGAACGAGGTCGACGTGCCCACCGTCTACGGCGACGAGAAGGTGAAGGTCCCCGGCGGCGTGCAGAGCGGCGACGTGCTCACGCTGCGCGGCAAGGGGCTCCCGCACCTGGGCGGCGGCGGGCGCGGCGACCAGCATGTGCGCGTGCACGTGTGGACCCCCACCGAGCTCTCGGCCGAGCAGCAGGAGGTCTTCCGCAAGCTCGCCGAGGTCGAGGGGCCGGCGCCGAGCGGCCGGCAGGGCGGCGGCAAGGGGTTCTGGGAGCGCGTGAAGGACGCGTTCGCGGCGTGATCGACCCCGCGCGGTGGCTGGTGCTCTCCGTCCGCGGGCCGGGCGGGGAGCTGGCGGCCGAGGTCGCCGACGGCCTGCTGGCGCTGGGCGGCGCCGCCGTGGAGGAGCAGGGCGGCGCCTCCATCACCTACCTCCTCCCGCCCGAGGACCCCGATGCCTTGGCCGCCGAGGCGCGGGCGCGGCTGGCGGAGTGGCTCCCGGAGGGGACGCCGCTGGAGGTCGACTGGCGCTGGCAGGCGAACGAGGACTGGGCCGCGGAGTGGAAGCGCGGCCTGGGCCCGCGGCAGCTGACGGAGCGCCTGGTGGTGAAGCCCACGTGGACGGAGTGGGACGCGGCGCCCGGGCAGGTGGTGCTGGAGGTGGACCCGCAGATGGCGTTCGGCACGGGCGAGCACGCCACCACGCGCGGCTGCCTGCGCCTGCTCGACGGCGCCGTGCGCGCGGGCGACCGGGTGCTCGACGTGGGCTCCGGCTCCGGCATCCTCGCCATCGCGGCGGTGCGGCTGGGCGCCGCGGCGGCGGTGGCGGTGGAGTACGACCCGGACGCCAACCTCAACGCGCGCGAGAACTTCGAGCGCAACGGCGTCGACGGCCGCGTCCGCCTGGTCGAGGCGCTTGCGGACGGCGCGCTGCTGGCGAAGCTCGGCGCCTTCGACCTCGTTCTCGCCAACATCCTGAGCGGGGTGATCCGCCCGCTCCTCCCGGCGCTCCACCGCGCGCTCGGAGCCTCGCCCGACGGTCGCCTGATCGTCAGCGGCATCCTCCGCGACGAGTCTCCGGACGTGGTGCGCGACGCGCTGGCCGCGGGCTTCCGCGTCGAGCGGGTGGACGAGGAGGACGAGTGGTGGAGCGCGCTCCTGCGGCCCGTCGATTCGGAGTCGTTGTAGCGATCCCCCGCCCGCGATCTCGCGCTCGCGGCGGCGGCGCGAACGATGCAGCGTCCGACTGCGTTCAGACGCAATCATCAAACGCGAGGAGGAGAGCCATGTCGAACGAACGCGACCCCGTGACCGGCGTCGAGGTGGACAAGGTGACGGCCATCCGCGTGGACCACGGCGACCACGTGCACTACTTCGTGAGCGAGGAGACCCGCGCGGAGTTCCTGGCCGACCCGTCCCGCTACCACGACGCGCACTCCCGGCGGCGCGCGGAGGGCGTCCCGAGCAACTGGCCGGACGAGAACCCGCCGATCACCAGGGACGAGCACGGCTTCGTCGCGCCCAAGTTCGGGGCGGCCGGCAGCGGCGGCGCCGAGTTCGAGCCGCTGCCTCCCGGCGCGCGCGACTGATCGCCGACACGCCAGGCGGCCGGGCACGCGCCCGGCCGCCTCTCCATCCGCCGAAACCCATCCCAGGACATGAGCGACTGCATCTTCTGCAAGATCGTCGAAGGACAGATCCCGTCGCCCCGCGTGCTGGAGGGGGAGGAGTGGATCGCGATCCGCGACATCAACCCCGCGGCACCGGTGCACGTGCTGGTGATCCCGCGGCGCCACGTGGAGTCCGTCGCGGCGCTGGAGGACGGTGACGCCGCGCTGGCGGGCACGCTGCTGCTCGCGGCGCGCGACGTGGCGCGGCAGGAGGGGATCGCGGAGAGCGGCTACCGCACCGTGATCAACACCGGCGGGCACGGGGGGCAGACGGTGCCGCACCTGCACGTCCACGTGATCGGCGGACGCCAGCTCAGCGGCCACGGCACCGCCTGATGGGATCAACGAGTCTTTTGAGCAACCGCGGCCCTCAACAGTGTCATCCTGAGGCCCGGCCTCACGTTAGCCTGCTCTCGCCCCGCGCTTCGCAGGGCCGAAGGATCTAACCGCGGACGCGCGAGCCCCGCCGCGGAAGCCGCACCGAAACTTCGGCCGGACATGCTTTCGGCGGATGAGGGGCCGGCACTGGAGACGCTACCGCGCCCCGGCCACGCGCGTCCCGGGTTAGATCCCTCGGCCCTGCGGGCGCCGGTGCGGCGGTGGATTCATCGTGCTCGGGCACTCGGGATGACACTCTCGAGGGGTGCCAGCGGCACCATCGACGTTTTCTCGGCAGGCTCAGGATGACGGCATCGCGCGGAAGTTCCCATCAGAACGACTCTTCGATCGGCCTCGGTATGACGTGAGGGCGCGGACGCTGCTCGCGTGGGGCGTGCACCTCTACACGGCGCTCGGGCTGGTGATCGCGGCCGTCGTCGCGGTGCTGGTGGTGCGCGGCGACGCCGGGAGCATGCGCTCGGCCTTTCTCCTGATGCTCGTGGCCACCGCCATCGACGCCAGCGACGGGTCGCTCGCCCGGGCGGTCCACGTGAAGCGCGTCCTCCCCGGGTTCGACGGGCGGCGGCTGGACGACATCATCGACTTCCACACCTACACCTCGCTGCCGCTGCTCCTAGTGTGGAGGAGCGGGGTGCTGCGTCCGGAGCAGGCGCCTTGGCTGCTCGTCCCCCTCCTCGCCAGCGCCTACGGGTTCTCGCAGGCCGACGCGAAGACGAAGGACGGCTACTTCCGCGGCTTTCCCTCGTACTGGAACGTCGTCGCGTTCTACCTCTACTATCTCCGCCCATCCTCCACCGGCGCGCTGGCGGTGCTCCTGGTGCTGGCGGTGCTGACCTTCGTCCCGGCCCGGTACCTGTATCCCTCGCATCCCGGGGCGCTGAACCGCTGGACCGCCGTGCTAGCGGCGCTCTGGGCGGCGCTGGTCCTCCTGATCCTGGTCGGTGCCGTTCATCCGGTGCGAACGTGGCTACTCGTGTCGCTGTACTTCCCCGCGTGGTACATGGGGGCGTCGTGGGCGGTCACCCTGCGCCATTGGTCGCGGGCGAGGCGCAGCCGCATCGCGGCCGGGTGATGGGACGATGACGCCCGCCTTGTAGCGCCCGCCACACGTTTGTATCTTCCCACCTCCCACGCACCTTTCGCGGCAGCCCGTCCTCCCCGCACGCCGTTCCCGTCACCATCTCCCTCCAGGGGCCGATCGATGAGCGAGATCCAGTTCAGCGACAACTACAACGACCTGTCCACCGACACCGGCTTCCAGTTCGAGTTCTACTGCGAGCACTGCCACGACGCGTGGCGCTCGCCGTTCGACCGCTACGCCGCCGGCACCGCCGAGAGCCTGCTGGGCGCGGCCGACGGGTTGTTCGGCGGCTTCTTCGGCACCGCGCGCAATGCGGTGAGCAGCCTGCGCGGCGCGGGATGGAGCAAGGCGCGCGACGAGGCGCTGCGGACGGCGGTGGCGCAGGCGAAGGACCACTTCCACCGCTGCGCGCGCTGCGCCAACCACTACTGCGACAACTGCTGGAACGAGGACGAGGGCGTCTGCATCGTCTGCGTGCCGCGGCTGGACGCGGAGCTCTCGGCCATCCGCCGCGAGGCGAAGATCAGCCGGGCGCGCGAGGAGGCCTACGCGCAGGCCACGGTGAGCAAGGAAGACCTCACCGACCGCGTGGTGAGCTGCCGCGACTGCGGCGCGCCGGTCGGCCGCGCCAAGTTCTGCCCGGAGTGCGGCACCGCCGTCTCGCTCACGCGCACCTGCGGCTCCTGCTCGGCCGAGATCCCCACGTCCGCCAAGTTCTGCCCGGAGTGCGGCGCGAAGCCGTAGTGCCCCCAACGAACGTGCGCCCCGCCCGCGAGGCGGGCGAGGCGCACGGCCGTCGGTACTACGGTTGGTCAGGGATTGCGGCGCCGGCCGCTGGAGAGGAGCCTGAGCAGGAAGAGCAGCACCACGGCGCCGATGAAGGCGACGAAGATGGTGCCCGCCAGGCCGCCGAAGGGGCTGCCGACCCCCAGCGCGCCGAAGAGCCATCCTCCCAGGAACGCGCCCACGATCCCCACGATGATGTCGCCGATGATGCCGTAGCCGATGCCGCCCATCACCACCGACGCAAGCACGCCGGCGACGAGCCCTACCAGGATCCAGGTCAGGATGCCCATGGTGTGTCTCCGTTCGCGAGAGGGTTCGTCCACACAGGAGCAACGTGCGTGCCCGGTTCGTCCATCGCCGCACGCGCGAAACCCGCGCCTCACGGTCCACGTACCACAACCCGCTGCGGCACAACGGGTTGACACGGTCTGCCCCAATGGCCGGGGCCTCACAAGGAGCAGCGTGCGATGGAAGAGCAGTTGACCTCTGACGAGCGACGGGGCGCGGGCGGCACCGCGGGCGGAGTGCCCACCTTCCTGCTGGGGGTGGCGATGGCGGCCGCCGGCGCGTTCCTGCTCACCAGCCGCGTGGTGGTGCAGACGGGCGGCTTCGCCTTCTGGGGATTCAGCGGCTTCGGGATCTCCCTGATCCCGCTGCTGCTGGGCGTGGGGATGCTGTTCTTCGACGGCCGCTCGCTGGTCGGCAAGCTGCTCACCTTCATCGGGGTGGTGATCATCTTCGCCGGGATCCTGATGAACATGAACATCTACTTCCAGCAGACCAGCCTCTTC
>DASYJZ010000798.1:0-4800 GCA_035995965.1 Longimicrobium sp.
AGGCGGCGATGGACGCGAGCAGGAGCACGGCGGCACAACCATGAGGGACACTGCGCATGAGCCACCTCCGGTCGAAGGGTGAAAGAAGAACTATACAGAAATATACGCTAAAAGAGTGCTTTAATGGCCGTTAGGGCGCCAAAAGAACTCTCCAACGGGCGTCCATCATAATGGACGTTCCCGCGGCAGGGAAGAGTCTTGTCAGGAGGGCGGTGGGGCGGTGGGAGCTATGCCTTCTCCACCCGGTTGCGGCCGTTGGCCTTGGCCAGATAGAGCGCCCGGTCGGCGGCGCGGATCATGGAGGAGATGTCGGCGCCGTCGTCGGGGAAGGCGGCCACGCCGAAGCTGGCGGTGAGCGAGCGCGGCACCTCGGCGTTGGGCGGCAGCGTCTCGATCAGCACGCGCAGCCGCTCGGCGAGCCTGAATCCCTCGTCCTTCCCCGTCTCCGGGAAGATCAGGGCGAACTCCTCGCCGCCGTAGCGGCAGGCGCTGTCGGTGTTGCGGAAGGTGTGGCGCACGGCGCGGCCGATGCGCTGCAGCGCGTGGTCGCCCACCTCGTGGCCGAAGGCGTCGTTGATGGTCTTGAAGTGGTCGATGTCCAGCAGCACCAGCGAGAGCGGGCGGTGGTAGCGCCGTGCGCGCTGGAACTCCACCCCCAGGATCTCGTCGAAGCCGCGGCGGTTGTGGCAGCCGGTGAGCGGGTCGATGGTGGCCTGCGCGCGCAGCCGGTCCAGCAGCTCGGCGTTGCGCAGCGCGATGGCCGACGAGTCCGCCAGGGCCCGCAGCAGCGCCAGGTCGTGCGCCTCGTACGGGGCCTCGGTCATGCGGCGGCCCAGGATCAGCAGCCCCGCGTCGCCGTCGCCGAAGTCCAGCGGCGCCACCACCGCCACCTCGGCGGGAACGTGGTCGCGGATCTCGGCGTCCTCGGGGGGCACCACCGGCGGCTGGCCGGGCATGGCGACCGAGCGCACCACCCGCGCGGGGATGGCATAGGCCACCGACTCGCCGCGCAGCGAGCGCACGGCGCGGCAGGTGTACTGCTCGCCCTCGGTGTGGTAGAGCGCCGCCCACCAGGCGAAGAACACCTCGCCCACCGAGTCGAGCACCAGCCGCTCCGTCTCCTCCAGCGTGCGCACCACCGCCAGCGTGCGCGCCACCTGCTGCAGCGCGCCCAGGTGGAAGCGGAGCTGGTCCAGCTCCAGCGCCTGCGCGGCCCGCAGCTCCTGCACCTGCCAGACGCGCGTGAGCTGCAGCTCCAGCGCCTCGTGCACCTCGGGGGGGATCTCCGCGTCGGCCGGCGCCCACAGCTCGCCCACCCCCCCCGGCGCGGGGAAGGTGAGGCGCGGCGACAGCCCCTCGCGCGCGTCGCCCACGGTCAGCGGCACGGGGCGCGTGGGCACGGCCAGCGAGCACGCGCAGCCCACCGCCACGCGCGCGGCGTCGACGCAGGCGGCCGCCACCTCGTCGGTGGGGGCCAGCAGCGGTACCGCCGCGAACAGCTGGGCGATCTCGGCCGCGGTGAGGCGGGCGGCCGTGGCCGGGTCGCGCTCGGGAGGTCGCACTCGGTTCAGGGTTGAGACGCTCATGAAGGAGGACTGCCCGGTCGTGGGCCGAAGGCGTTCCGACCCACGGCGGAACAAGCATTCCGCGTTCCAGAGAGCGCGTTCCCGTTTGGAAACGCACCGGAGGGGACGTCGGGTTTCCCCTCTAACACCCGCTCGTGCCACGCCGCGGGTGGGAGCGGAACGGTTTCCGACACAATAACGTCTCCTCGGTGCGGAGGCAGACGTTCGGCTCGCGCCATCGGCGGGCGCGCCGGCCCGCGCGAGGGCCGCCTGAACGCAGGAGTTCCTGCATCTTGCCCCGCGATCCGGGCCCGCAGACGGGGGTCTCCGACAGGCCTCAGTCCCCCAGCGAGATCCCGAGCTGCCGGGCGGAGACCACCAGGTCGTTGTCGAGGGGCACCCGCTTGATCTCGCCGATCGCCTCGGCCAGCGGCACGGCGCGCACGTCGGCGCCCTGCAGCGCCACCATCGTCCCCATGGTCCCCTCGCGGATGCAGCGCACCGCGGCCGCCCCGAAGCGCAGCGCCAGGTTGCGGTCGTAGGCGATGGGGCTGCCGCCGCGCTGGATGTGCCCCAGCACCATGGGCCGGGTCTCCTTCCCCGAGACCACCTCGATCTCGTCGGCCAGGCGGTCGGCGATGCCGCCGTAGCGCCCGCTTCCGTCCACGTAGCTGGGCTGCCCGCCGGCGGGGCTCGCCCCCTCGGCCACCACCACGATCGAGAAGCGGCGCCCGTGCCGCTCGCGCTCGCGCACCTTCTCGGCGATCCGCTCCAGGTAGTACGGGATCTCGGGGATCAGGATCACGTCGGCGCCGCCGGCCATCCCGCTCTCCAGCGCGATCCACCCGGTGTGGCGCCCCATCACCTGCACCACCATCACCCGCTGGTGCGCCTCGGCGGTGCTGTGCAGCCGGCCGATGGCGTCGGTGGCCACCTCCACCGCGGTCTGGAAGCCGAAGGTGACGTCGGTGGCGCGCAGGTCGTTGTCGATGGTCTTGGGCACGCCGATCACCGACAGCCCCTTCTGGTGCAGCGCGTGGGCGATGGCGAGCGAGCCGTCGCCGCCGATGGCGACCAGCGCGTCGATCTCCAGCCGGCGGAAGGCCTCCACGATCTCGTCGGAGCGGTCCACCTTCCCCCAGCTCCCGTCGGGCTTGCGCACCTCCAGGCCGAAGGGGTTGCCGCGGGTGGTGGTGCCCAGGATGGTGCCGCCCAGGTGGGTGATGCCGCGCACCGCGTGCGCCGTGAGCGGAAAGACCCCCGCCTCGCCGTCCACGTCGGGCTCCAGCACGCCCATGTAGCCGCGGCGGATCCCCAGCACCTCCCATCCCTCGCTGAGCCCCGCGAGGGTGGCGGCCCGGATCACCGCGTTGAGCCCGGGGGCATCCCCCCCGCCCGTGTTGATCGCGATGCGGCGGATGCCGCGTACCCCGTTGGCCATCTCCCCCCGTCGTCTCCCGTGCTCCCCCGGCCCGTCCGAAGGCGGGGACAACATCGCGCGCCGCACCCCGGCCGGGCAAGCGCCGCGGCGTCCCGCCGGTTGCCCCCGCGAGCCGCGCCGCGTATGCTCCCCCGTCAGGCGGCGCGCATCTCCGTGCGGCGCCGCGCGTTCGCATTCCCGCACCGTCCCATGCCGACCGAAGCCGAAGTCCGCAAGGCCCTGCGCCAGGTAAAAGACCCCGAGCTGCACCTGGACCTGGTGGTGCTGGGGCTGATCTACGCGATCAAGATCGACGGGGGACGGGTGGACGTGACCATGTCGCTCACCTCGCCGGGGTGCCCGGTGGCCGGGCAGCTCCTGGACCAGGCGCGCGAGGCGGTGGAGGGGGTGCCGGGCGTCACCGAGGCCGAGGTGGAGCTCACCTTCAGCCCGCCCTGGACCCCCGAGCGAATCCCCGCCACCATCCGCGCCGCGCTGGGGATCTGAGCGGCCACCAGGACGTTCAGTTGGGCAGGACGGCCATCGCGCGCATCAAGCGCGTCCCTCTTCTCCGCCGCGCACCCCCTCCGTGTCATCCCGAGGCCCGTCCGCGGTACACCCGCCCCACACCATTGACGACAGGGCCGAGGGATCTAGCCCGGGACGCACGTGGCCTGGGCGCGTCGCGAATGCCCGCCCTCGCGACTGCCGCCCAACACGCAGCCGCGGCTCCGGTGCGGCTTCCGCGGCGGGCCACGCGTTTCGTCGGTTAGATCCTTCGGCCCTGCGTACCTCGGCGTGGACTCACGGCAACCTGCGGCCGGGCCTCAGGATGACACGGGGTGGGGGCGGTGTGATATGAGACTCCGTTACTCGTCATCATCCCAGTCATCCCCGAAGGGCCTCCGGGATGACACCGGTGTGGGGCGCTGTGAGACTCCGTAAGCGTGCGCGCCTAGTCGTCATCATCCCAGTCATCCCTGAAGGACCTCAGGATGACACGGGTGTGAGGCGATGTGACCCTGGACGCCTCGGAGAGTGGCACCGAGGGCGGCTCAAAATCTCACCGGGTGACGCCATTCGAGGCGGGCGATCCGAAGAGGGTTCCGACGTGGGGAAATCCCCCCCGCTGGCTTGCTGGCGGTACGGGAATTCCCCACCTCCGGTGTGGACGAATCGCATTGTCGGGGGTAGGGCCGGGTGGTAGATTGGCGCGCCTTCCGGGGGGTCCCGGAGCGCAGGCGAAGACGTACTCTCTTGGGAGATGCCAGGATGACGACCAACAAACTCCCGCTGCTGGGCCTGGTGGCCCTGCTGGCGGCGTGCGGCGGCGGCAACGACAGGCCCGCCACGACCACCACCGACACCACCACCGCCGCCGCGGCCCCCGCCACGCCGGCTCCGGCCGTGGCGCCCGCCCCCGCACCCGCCGTGGCGCAGGGCAACGTGGTCGAGGTGCACATGGTGACCACCCCCGACGGCGCCTCGGGCCGCTACGAGCCGGCCAACGTCACCGTGAAGAAGGGCGACACCGTGCGCTTCATCACCGACGGCAAGACGGTGCACAACGTGTCGTTCCCGCCGGCCGACAACCCGGGCAAGACCAACCTTCCGCCGTCGCCCGGGCCGTACCTCACCACGCCGAACCAGAACTACGACGTGGTGGCGAACATGGACCCCGGCACCTACAACTTCCACTGCGACCCGCACTTCGCCACGGGCATGAAGGGCGTGCTGACGGTTCAGTAGCCGGGAAAGCAAGAAAGCCTCACCCGGAGGACCGGAGGACCAGAGAACGCAGGCGGTTCTCTGGTC